>NZ_LLWJ01000057.1:0-126396 GCF_001529285.1 Pseudomonas sp. TAA207
GCCTCGACAGCGACTACAGGGTAGTCGTTGACGAGTAATGCGAGGCTACGTCCGGCGGGGAAGCCGTCGTAAAGCCATTCACCTTGGTGTTGCAGACACACTGCATTCGCCGGGTTTACGAGCGCTTCGCGCCTCGACAGCGACTACAGGGTAGTCGTTGACGAGTAATGCGAAGCTACGTCCGGCGGTGAAACCGTCGTAAAGCCATTCACCTTGGTGTTTCAGACACACCGCAATCACCAGGTTTACGAGGGCTTCGTACCTCGACAGCGATTACACGTGTGGCGTTGGCCATTACCGGAAGTCGGCGTACGGTATCAACGGTTCTACCGGCAACGGCAAATTGCCTTGCCAGGTGTCAAACGTATACCGCAGGTACATCAACGCACGGCTGGGTGCGTAGTCGTCGCTGTGTTGGTAGAGCACGCCACCGCCCAACACCAGATTGTCGGTCAACCTGCGCTCAACCAGGCCCTGCAAGCGGTAACCAAAGCCGCTGCTGCTGCCACCCTTGGTTTCACCTCCCATGGCGACACCGTCAAAACCCAGATCAATCACAGCGTCTGAAATTTTCGAATTCAAACCACTCAATGGGTACAAATCGCTTGAGCTGCTGTGCGCATGGGACCAGCTCAGCGAGCTTTCGAGTGACACCGACCAGTTAGCCGTCCTGAAGGCATAGTTCAACGGCACGCCAATCGAGTAGTACTCCTGCGGGCTGTAATAACCGCCCTGGCCCAAGGTGTATTCGCTCAGGTCCTTGTCGTACCCCCAATACATAAGGGTCAGGCCGGTGCGCATGCGTTCATCCGCGCGCTCCATCAAACGGTAGTAGTAACCGCCCATTGCGGTGGTTTTGTGGTTGTTCTCGACGTTTTTACCGCGCAACCAGTGTTGACCCAGGCTGGCCCATACGCCATCCACGCCACCTTCGTCGTGACTCAGCCCCAATGTGAGGCCATTGGAGGTCACACCGCCCCACGTGATCCCGGTGGTGCGGTCCTTGGCGCCAGCATAAGACAGGATCGAGTTACTCAATGGGCGACGCGACCCGGTCAGGGTCCAGCCCAGCGAACCGATTTTGTCACTGTAGGCCACACCCCCCAGCCAGTTGGGCACATCAAAGGTATCTGGGGTGCGGCCGATGTCGATGTCCCAGGTGTCATTTTTCCAGCCGGTGGCCATCGTGGTGCCACGCGCCGATTGCGAGTGGTTGTCGCACCCCGGATACAGCAGACGGTTCGAGTCTTTTTGACGTACGCCGACGCCACAGGTGCCGTATTGCTCGCGCACCCGGCCGTCGGCGTCGGTGTCGAATTTACCGGCGTCCATGTCCAGCTGTTCTGCGCGCACCCAGCCTGTGCCATCGGCAATGGGCAGGTCCAACTGCAAAATGGTGGTTGTGGTGTCGGTGTCCGAGGTGCCTTTGGAGGCATCGTCCGAACGCCAGCCGTAATCGGTGTACAGGTGCACCGTCGGGTTTTGCCGTTGATAGAGGCTGTCCACATCACTGCGCAAGCTGCTGGCCAACCACTCGTCATTGTCTTTGGCACGGCTGGCCAAGGTCATGGCGCGGTTATCCCGCGGTTCGGCTTGTGCAGGGGTCATCAACCCGGCACCGGCCATGCCCTTGGCGTAATAGTCCAGTGCCTGTCGTGGCTGTTTGGCCGCGATCAACCGCGCGGCATCGCGGTACACCACCGGATCAGCCTGCGGGGTTTTGAGCAGTTCGGCGAACAACACGCTGGCTTTGTCGGGTTCACCAACCTCAGACCAGGCATTGGCCAGGCGACGTTGCTGCGATGCGCTCAATACAGCTCCCGCTGAGGGTTTGAACTGCGCCAACTGTTGACGCGCTGGCGCCAATTGCTGGTTGGCAATCAGGTTCTCAATCTGGCCCAGATGCGCTTCGGTATTGTCCGGCTGCTTTTGCAACACCTGACTATAGAGGCGCTGCGCTTGATCGTAGTCCCCCCGTTCCTGCGCCCAACCCGCGACCGTCATCAGGTCATCGTTGTTGGGCGCTTGCATCAGCAACGCGATGGCTTGTGGCTCCTGACCCGCCTCGCGCAAACTTTGCGCACGCGCCACCAGCACATTACGGTGCAAGCGCGCGCCCAGCTCGCGCATGGCCTCAGTCCACTGCGGGCGCGGCAGTTGTTCCAGCGCGCTTAACGCGCTGGCGTCGCGCTCAGTGCCCGACAGGTACAGCGCGTAGGCATACAGCGCTTCAGGGTTGTGCCCCTGACGGCGTATCAGTTGCTTGAAACTGTCATCGGCGGCGCCCGGCTGGTTGATTTCACGCTGCGCGTTGGCCAGGCGATAGGTCAACCACGGCTCGTCCGGGGTCAGGTTGCGGATTTTGCTGAGTAGCGCGACCACCTGCGGCCAGTCCTTGCGGGCGGTCGCGGTATCGGCCTGCTGGTTGAGTTCATCCAGCTCAAAACCCTGACGCAGGCTGGCGAATTCTTTCTGGCTGGCGGCGGGCAAGCTGTTAAGAAAGGCTTTGGCTTTTTCTGGCGATTGCGCGCTGTACAAACGCACCAGCGCGCGTACTGCGCTGGCGTTACCCGGTTCCAGTTTGCGGGCTTGCAGCAACAAGGCTTCGGCTTGAATGTCGTTGAGTTCGCCCCGAGCGACACCGGCCAGGCCAATCAAGGCATCGGCATCGCCGGGTTTGGCTTTGCGCGCTTGTTCGAAGGCTCTGCGCGCCGTGGCGTAGTCTTTGCGATCCAGTGCTTTGTCGCCCTGACTGAGCAGCATCAAGTAATGACTGGCGTCCATCAGGTCTTGCCATTGGCTCATGAACGAGGTGTCTTGCTCTTTGTTGCGCGCTTTGATGAATGTGGCGTTGGCGTCTTCATAACGACTTTGACGCAGCAGCGCCAAACCCAGTGCGCCGTAAAGGCTTGGATCGTCGGGGTAGCTTTTGATCGCACGGCGCAGCAGACCTTCGGCCACCACCGGGGTGCGTTGCTGCTCGATCATTTGCTTGCCCTGCGCACCCGCCAGCCAGGCCGGGTCCGCCAGCAGGCGCTGTTGGGTGTGCAAGGTTTTGTTGGCCTCAAGCACCGTCGGGGAGGCGGGGTAGCGTTTGATAAACGCCTGCCATGCCTGCACGGTTTTGCGGTCGACGGGCAAGGTGTTGAGGTATTCATACTCTCGATCTGCCGCCGCATTGCTCGCCTGCGGATCGGTGGCCAACTGCTCCAGCACGGCCAGCGCCTCGGGCGCGCGCTTTTCTCTGAACAGCAAATCGACCAGGGTTTGTCGCAAACCGGCGTTGCCGGGGTACTGGCCGTCGAGGGTGCGCAGTTGCTCAATCACCTTGGGCCGTTGGCCGGGAATGTTGCTGCGAATACGCAGGTACTCCAGCGCCGTGGCAAAGTCAGGCGGGGCGTCGCCAAACAGCTGTTCAAAAATGGCTGTCGACTCTTCCGGGCGCCCCGCAGCGGCGAACAATCGCGCCTGTTGCAGGGCTTTTTGACTCTGCGGGTCTTGCAGCTTCATCAGGCTTTGGGCCTGACGTAACGCGCCAGAACCGGGGGCTACTTGCTGCAAATGGTCGAGGCGCTCGCGGGCCAGATCAGGTTTTTTTTCCAGCAGCGCCTGACGAATAGACGCCACCAGCGCTTGGGGATTGTTGGGGGCGATGAGTTCCAGTCGCGCCAAAGAATCGCGCACCAGGTCTTCGCGGTACATGGCCTCACCGACTCGCACTTGCTCCAGCAACCATTGTTGTTGTTCTTGCACCGTGGCGGGCTGAGCGAGGGCCGTGGTTGACAATCCCGTGAGCAAAAACGCCCATGTTTTTAGTTTTTGCATGTGTCAATCCAGGCCGGTAGCAGCTGTCCATCCTTGTCAAAGCGATAGCGTTGTTCATCAAAGCCCTGGCCAAACAACACCAATGACTGGTTGTAGTAGGCGTCGGCGGCGGGCGGGTCTTGCTGCAAACGCAACTTTTGCACCGCGTAGGCAGGCGAGTCGCTGCCCGCCAACAGCGGCAACAGTGCCGCCGAGAACCCGGCAGGGCCTTTGCCGGTGTATTGACCGCTCAGTGCATTCACACTTTCCGGGGGGTAGCCCAAGGTTTGGGTGAGGCTGACCATCGGCGCAAAATGCTCTTGCAAGACTTTGCGCCGGGGAGCGTCCTGGGCCAGCATGCCGATCCACAGGTACACGCGGATCGCATCGTAGTCGCCCGCGCTGCCGTCCTTGCTGTCAGGGGCCCAGCCGCTACCGGCTTTCCACAGCAGCCAGTCCGGGGCAAATCCCTTGGGCGAGCCTTCGATCAGCACACGCTGCTGATTGGCCGCCAACTCGCTCCAGACCGGCGACAGTTGGCTGAACCGCGCCAGTAACTGCGGCGGCAAGTAGCTGGGGTTGAGCCGCCAGCCCTCTGGGTTGTCAAAACCCAAGTCGCCTGGCAACAACATCAACCCCAGCTTGGGCAGTTTGCGCAGGCTTTGTGCGGCGCTGCGCCACAGCATGTTTTGCCCCATTGCGCTGTACTCGGGCACCTGCCACAGGCGCCCGGCTTCCAGCAGGCTGTAGGCAATCCACAGGTCGGCATCGGTGGCGTTGTTGCTGTCGAGCACTTGCCATTTGCCCGCCTTGGAGCGTCCCCACAACCAGGCCGGTAAGTGCGCTTCAAGGCTGCCATCGGCCAGGTTGTTACGGGTCCACTTCAAGATCTTCGCGAAGCTGGCCTGATCGTTGGCCAGCAAGGCGAAAAACAAGCCGTAACTCTGGCCCTCCGACGTGGTGATCAACTGCTCGGAAGAGCGGTCGATGATGCGCCCGTCGCTGCTCATCATGGCTTTTTTGTAGCTGTCCCAGGCTGGCCAGTCACAGCTGGCCGCGCTCGCCAGTGCAGGCAAACCGAGGGTCAAGGTCAGGGCGAGCGCGGCAAAGGGCTTCATGGTTTAGTCATCCTTCAAACGACGATTGGCCGCCCAGCTCAGGGCACGCCACAGCAAGAAGGCGCTGAGCAAGACACTGATCACAGCAATCACGGCCAGCAGCACCGGGTGCTCGGACAGCTGATACCAGAGCAGCAGCCACCACGGCAGGTTGCCGACAAAGTAGTTATCGCCGACCAGTTGGCTGTACACGCCGCTGCTGCGGATCAATGCAACCGAACCTGCTACGGCATTGAGCTTGCCGGTGTCGGCCAGGGTTTCACGCAACAAGGCGTAATCGGCATCGTCATTGCCTAACAGCGCCACGATGCTGCGCTGGTTATGGTGCGGCGACTGCATGCCCATGATCGCGGCAATCGGTGCTTGTGCGCTGACTTCGACCCGGGTGGCTGGCTGGCTGTGTTCATCCACTGACGGGCCGCGGCGGGCGCTTTGCTCAATACCGGCGTTGCTGTAAGGCTGTACCAACATGTCGCGTTGGCGTTGCAACAACAGGCTCAAGTCCGGGTTGTCACGCATATCCTCAGGCATTTGCCCCAACAGCAGCACGTCTGCGTCTTGTTTAACGGCGCTGTCCACATCATTGCTCAGGCGCAGGCCAAAGGCCGGGTAACCGGTGCGGGCGCTAATGCCTGCCACCGCTTCGAGCAGGGTGCTGACTTGCGTCGGCGTCGAGCTGCCCGGTACTACCACGATTGATTCGGACATGTCGGCCATGCGGCTGAACGGGAAACCACTGCGGGCGAACGCTTTAAGGTCCGGCATGCTGATGTAGTGGTGATAGCCCGACAGGTCGATGGTGGAGTCTTCATCGATGATCGCCTGGGTGTTGGCCGGCAGAATGGTCTGGCAACGGTCACGCTGTGCACTGCCTACGGTGCTGGCGAAGTTGAAGTCGAAGCGCAGGCGGTTACGGTCACCGATTTTCAGCGACGGGACGATCAGCTTGTCGTTGGCGTTGGCCGAGTCGTTGGACAGCACCGCCAAACGCAGCTCTTCGAGGTTGCTGGTGTTTTTGCGCTGCAACGCCAGGCTGGTGATGAACTGATCATTGAGGCTGATGTTCAAGCGCGAATCATCATTGGCCGACGGCGCCGTGTAACGGTACTGAGTGCGCAGCGGAATACCCTGGTTGCGCCACACGAACAGGTCGGGCGGCAGGTTGATGTCCAGGGTGATGGGGCGCGGTTGCAGGCCACTGACTTGCAACTGCTGCGGGTAGGTAATCAGTTCGGCAAAACGCACAGGCCGGTCGGTGCGCATCCATGCGGGCGCGTCATAGGGTTTACGCGGTTGCAGCGCCTCGACTTTGTCGATGGTAGCCTTCTGACCCCGCAGCAGGTTGCCGCCCAGGGCCAGCGCTTTGGCGGCGGTGGCCAGGTCATCTTCGTTGCGGCCCATGACCAGCAGGATCTTGCTGTACGGCGCATCGGGGTGATCGATCAGTTGCACCACCGGGGCGGTGACCGCCGGGAATTTTTCCAGATCGCTCATGAACGCCGGACGGTGATCGTTGGTGGCGAATACGATTGAGGGCTGTGTGGCTTCTTTGCTTTGCACGCTGGGCAAGGTGTCAAACAGCACCGGGAAGTCAGCGCCGCGCCAGTTGGACTGGCTGCCAAAATAGGACGCCAGTATCGCGGCGGCTTGTTGTTCGCCCAGGGTCGGGTTGGCGGCAAACACGAACGGCAGTTCCAGTTTGCCGGTGTTGCGCGGGTCAAAAAACGGCAACGGGAAAAACGCGAGGTCGTTTTTCAGGCTCAGGGCCTGCTCTTGCAAGGTGATGCTGCTGGCACGGCTGATGTTGACCCACAGCGTGTTATTGGCCGGGTCTTCGCAGATGTCGGTGTAATGGCCAATAAACTCAAGGCGCACGCGGTTGAAGTCTGCAATCAGGCGCGGGTCCAGTGCCATTTGCTGAGTGGTCTTGCGCCCCAGCTGGTCTTTCTCGATAGGTAAGACGCCCATCAACACATCGTTGAGGTACACCCGCAGATGGGAAATGGTCGGGATCAGCGAGGGGGAGGCGGTGTATTCCAGTTGCAAGCGCGCATCGCTGGCAATCCGGTCGCGGCGCACGCTGAATTCCACCTGTTCGGCACTGTTGATACCCAGCAACAACGTGTCTGTCGCGCGGCCCAGCTGCTCAAAGGTGCGCGTGACGGTCCAGCTCGGCAACGGTTGCTGGGTGTCCTCCAGCGCAGGCTTGGGCAATGGCGCCGGTGAGCTGCCCGGCAACGGTAATGGCGCCGCCATCAACTGTGAGGCGAAGGTCATCAGCGCAAGGCTGGCAAAGAAAGCTTTTTTAGAAAAACGACTCATGATTCGCTCACTGGCCGGGAGGTAATAGGGGGAGAGACGGGCATGCGCGGCAAAAAGCTGCCCAGCCACTGAAGGATTCGCATGAACGGGCGGGCGATGTGCCGCACCCAGGCAGGCAGGTATTCATAAAGGCGGTAATAGCCTTTGACGCCCAGGGCGAGAATTTCGCTGAGGCTCTGGATCGGCTTGTCGGCTTCAAACTCGCTGTTGTGGTCGAGCCAGGCATCGGCGCGGCCGAAGGTGCACTGCACGAACTCGATTTTTTGCGCAGGCGTCAGCTTGGCGAAGTTCAACCCCATGAACAGCTCGTTGGAGCGGGTCAGGTAGCCGGGGAATACAAATTCGCGGGTGCCCCGCTGCAGAATCAATGACACCGGGGTGCCCACCGGCAATTGCAATGCCTGACCCAGTTGCAGGCCCACACCGCCGTCGGAGTAATCCACCAGTTCGCACGGGTAGCTGTGGCCGTCGAGCAGTTTGATGGCGCCCGGCAAGCGCGTTTGCACACGGTGGGTTTGACGCACTTGACGCACTTCAGCGGCCACGGCCACCGCCGCACCAATGATCAGCAGGTTGTAAACCACCCACAACACACTGACCAGGATGGTGATGATTTCATCCTTAGGCCCGGTGAACAGGCGCCACACCGCAAAGCCCAGGCCCAGCAGGTTGAGCAGTGACAGCACCAGATACGGGCGCGCGGTCTGCCAGTCAAACTGGTTTTCTTCCATCATCCCGCCCTTGGCGGTGACGTTGAACTTGCCCCGCGAGGGGCTGAACAGGGCCACAGTGGTGGGGCGGGCGATGTACCACGCCAATACGGTTTCATACACCTCGCCCCAGAACGTCTGACGATACGCGCCCTGCATTCGGGAGTTGGTCAGGCTGGCGTGGATCATGTGCGGTAATACGTAGAGCAGGATCATCACTGCCGGGGCATAGATGATGTAGGCGTGCAGCAACAGGAACGCCAGCGGCGCGGTGAGGAAGATCAAGCGCGGCAACCCCACCAGAAAGTGCAGCATGGCGTTGGCATAGCAAATGCGCTGGAAGAAGCTCAAGCCTTTGCCCAGCAGGGGGTTGTCGGTGCGAAAGATCTGCACCATGCCCCTGGCCCAGCGAATGCGCTGACCGATGTGTGCCGACAGGCTTTCGGTGGCCAGACCTGCCGCTTGCGGGATGCGCAAGTACGCCGAGTTCCAGCCTTTGCGGTGCAGGCGCAACGCGGTGTGGGCGTCTTCGGTCACGGTCTCGACGGCAAAGCCGCCAATGTCGTCAATTGCAGTGCGGCGCAAGATGGCGCAAGAACCGCAGAAGAACGCGGCGTTCCACATGTCGTTACCGTCTTGCACCAGCCCGTAGAACAACTCGCCTTCATTGGGCCGATTGCGGAAGGTGCCCAGGTTGCGCTCAAACGGGTCCGGGGACAGGAAATGGTGCGGGGTTTGTACCAGCGCCAGTTTCGGGTCCCGCAAGAACCAGCCCACGGTCAATTGCAGGAAGGAGCGGGCGGGCATGTGGTCGCAGTCAAAAATCGCCACCAGTTCGCCGTCGATTTGCGTCAGCGCATGGTTGAGGTTACCGGCCTTGGCATGGCGGTTGTCGGTGCGCGCGATGTAGTTGATGCCCACCTCTTGGGCGAATGCCTTGAAGCTTGGGCGATTGCCATCATCCAGCAAGTGGATGCGCAATTTGTCTTTGGGCCAGTCAATGCCCAAGGCGGCATACACCGTGCCGCGGGTCACCGACAACTCCTCGTTGTAGGTAGGGATCAACAGGTCAACCACCGGCCATTGCCCGGTATCGGCCGGCAGTTGCGCCGGTTTGCGGTTCAGCGGCCAGGACGTCTGGATGTACCCCAAGATCAGAATCAGCCAGGAATACGTTTCGGCGGCCAGCAGGATCAAGCCGCAGGTCAAGTCCAGCCAGTCGTTCCAGTTCAGGGTGGAGGTGTAGCGCCACCACAGGTAACGGCACGAGACAATGATCGACAGCGAAATCAGCAGCAGCGTCGGAAACCGCCCCGGCATGCGCCGCACCAGCATGGCTATGGCCCACAACAGCACCACGAATACCAACTGCGCTAGATAGTCGAATGGCTCGGTGACGCAAATCAGGATCAGCACCAGCGCAACCACGCCGATGGCGATGTACAGCACCTTGCGGGTTTTCCAGCGAATCGCGTTCCACCAGTGCGAGCCTTTGTGCACCTGCGGACTGAGGGTCGACGGCAAGCGTTCAAATGCATTGGACAGCGCATTCCACGGCCGTTGCAGCACCAGCAGCCACGAATACAGACGAGCACGAAACTGGCGACGGGCACGCTGGCGGCGCAGGTGGTTTTCGTCAACGGGGCGCACGATGAGCAGCCACACGGTTTGAATGGCGTAACGCAACGGGTCGCCAATGGTCGGGCGCTTAGTGGCCAAATGCGGATACCAGCGCCGGTGCTGTTCGCGCAGAGCCTGCCAGTTAGGCGACTCCAGACGCAGAAAGACCCAGCCCAGCGCCTGGATCAGCGCCAGGATGAACGCGGTAAAACGCGTGCAGTTTTGATCGCGGCGCAAGCGTGTATAGGGGAACCGGTCGGCGATCATGCCTGCCTCCGTCCACGCAGCAGGCACCAACTGGCCAGGCTGATGATGTCTTGGGCGATCAGACTGCCGGGCGCGTAGCGGCCCACGGGTTCGCGACTGGCCAAGGCTTCGCCCATTGCTTCGTCGGCGTGCAGGTTAATCGGCACCACCGAAGCGGCGTAGCGATGGTGCCAAATCAGGGCCAGATCGCGCTGCAATTGGCTGCCCGCGTCATACCGGTTAACCACAAATACGGTGTCTTGCCGCGCTTGGGTCTGCAACAGCACATGGCAGGCGGCATCGGCGTTGAGCACAGTGAAGGAAAAAGCACACTGAGGATTACCCGCATGCCCCGGCAAGCGCTGCGGCAGGTCGAACAGCACCCAGTCAAACGCCTGATCCAGTGAAGCCTGGCGCTTGCTCCACAACTGCGGGCTGTCCAGCAACATGGCATCAAGCCGGGTGAGTTCTGCGCCCTCAAGTTGGCCGTAAGGCAGCACGCAAAGGCCGGGCGTCACCGTCCAGGCCTGTTGCTGCCAGGGTTGTTGGTCCAATGTGGCGCGCGCCCAGCCATCGCGCGGCGCCAGGTCCAGGTTGAAGTGCAGGCCCAGGGTGTTTTCCGGGCACATGTCCACGACCAACACGCGCTGACCCAGCGCGTGCAATGCATACGCCAGTGCGGCGAGGGTTGAGCTGGTGCCCACGCCACCGCGAATACCCCGCAGGCTGATGGCGATCATCGGGTTGTCTCCGGATGCTTTTGCAGCGTCAGCGCCGGGTTGTCCGCAGGCAGGGCCAGGCGCTGGGCTTCAAGATGAGCCAGCAAGGGCCAACGCTCCAGCGCCTGCATCAGTTCCATTTGCGCGGACACGTCAACATAACCCAGCGTGGGCAGGTCCATCATCGACTTGAGGCGCGCGATGTCGTCCGCCCGCTCAGTGCGCGAGAGGATGTCGGCGCTTATTTGAAACGCTGTGGGTAGGGCAGCCATCCGCCGTTCTCCTTGATTCGCACATAGGGCTTGCCGTTGTAATCCAGCACCACCGTTCCCGAGTTTTCAGACACTTTGGCCGTTTGCGGCAGGTTGCTCAGTAACTGCGACCAGTCCAGGTTTTGCCCGTTGCTCAAGGCCGGATCGGCGTACAGGCGAGCAATGATTTCAGCAATGGCCAAATAGCTGCTGGGTTGAGTGACATGCACAGGGGCCGTGTGTGGGGTTTGGCCCATGTTGATCAACTTGATGCCGACCGGAACGTGAGTGATTGAATCGCTGGGGATCTCACGCATCCCGGAGATTTGCATACGGTCACCGTGCAGCGCCGCGCCATGCTCAGGGACGATGGCCACGACCACCCGGCGACCGCTCTTTTGCAGCTCTTTAAGGAACGCGTTCAGGTCATCCAGCAGCACCTGCGCGCGGCTGCTGTAGTCAGCGCGTTTGGTGCCACCGTCCGCTGTGACTTGACGATTGCCGTCATGCAGGGTGGTGGTGTTGTAGAACAGCGCCATGTTGGGTTGGTCTTCAGCCAAACGGTGTTGCCACCACTTGCTCAGCACATCACGGTCGCGCCAGATCGGCGAGCCGTCGAAGCTGACATACGCCCGTGGCACGCCCGGTGCAGTGCCCAGCGCGGGCGGCGGCAGTTGACCCTGCTCGCGCACTTCTTGCAGGAAGCCGTCGAACTCGCCGGTATGGTTGAGCATCAGTTCGTCCGCGAACCCGAGCTTGCGCAGGTCATCAAACAACAGGCATTGGTCTGCCGGTGTTTTGTACAGCTGCGCGTGGGAGGTTTGACCACAGCTGGCGCGCAACAGGCGAATCGCCGCCGGGCCGCTGTAGGCAGTGGCCGAGTTGAAGTTGTCGAAAATCACGTCCATCTGGCTGAACAGCGCGTTGTCACGCAAGCCCACTTCGTCCAGGTCATCCCAGGCCATCGAGCAGATGTTAATCACCAGCAAGTCAAACGGCGGCGGCTTGACGGCCGGCTCCTTGAACTCGACTTTGCGCTCAGCTTCGCTTTTATAGAACGTGTCGAGATACGCATTGAGCGTTGTGTCATCCGGCTCACCGGTACTGGCGACAGGGGCGCCGGCGCCGGGTTGCACGTTCGCCACCGACGGCTGGGCGACTTGCGGGATCATCTGTTGCAGGTTGCCCATGCCCAGCCAGCACAAACCCAACAGGGTGAAGGTGGTCAGGCGCAACCACTGATTGAGAAATGCGTAGCCGATGATCAACACCAGGAGCATGGCGCACACTTGCCAGTCGATAAAGCGGCCCAGCAGTTCGACGATGTAATCCACCGAGAAGTCGAGCACGCCGGGCTGGGCGAGCAGACGGCTAAAAGGCGGGAACCAGGTGTCCTGATACAGCAACGCCACGGCCACCGGGATCGCAATCACGCTGCGCACACGACGCAGCAGCGGGTGGGCGAGGGGGATCAGCAACACCAGTGCGAAGATCAGGTTGGGCAGCACTTGAAAATTCAGGTGCCCGGTCCAGGCCAGCAGGAACTTGGCGAGGAAATACAGGTTCCAGCCGCCCAGGCCTTTCCACTTTCCGGCGATCCTGGCGGGGGGGGAAGACGACTTAAACAGACTCATCAGGCGTTCTCGAAGACGAACTGGCAGAAGCGCGACGACGTACGCCGCGAGATTTCAGGTAGCGGGGGCGCAAGTACTGCTCCAGGGAGACTTTCAAGCGCAGGCGAATGCGCCGTGACAGCAAGGTCAGCACCACCGTCACGGCACTGGTCAGGACAATCACATCGAGCAATTCAAGGAACGTCATGGCGCAGGCTCACTGAGGGGCAAAGTGATTCTTTGCGCGATTAACGGCGGGTGATTGAGCGGTGTCAGGGGTGCCGTCACGCTGTGTTCAATCGGGATATACAGCCCCAGGTCAGTCACCGGCGCCTGCATGAAGGCGTCTTCAGGCAGGTCAGCCATGCCGTTCAGCACCTGGCGATGGTTGAACAGGTCTCGCCACGGCAGGCGGCAGATATTGCCCAAAGCAGGGTCCAGGCCATCGGCACGGCAAGCGAACAAAAACAGGTACAGCTCGCCATTGAGCAAGCACGCGATGTCACCAAAACGGCGCAAACACATTTGATTGAGGAACAACTGCGGTTCAAGACCCGGCACCGGTTGGAACTTGAGCAGTTGATGGGTCACACCCCCCGAGCTGTCTGCGACGATTTGCTCCACGGTGTCATAAAACACGCGCGGGCTGACCAGACCGCGAATTTGCGGTGGCCGCTGGCGCTCCAGCAAGGTTTCGAAATCGCTGTTTTGGCTGTATTGCCAGCGCTGGCCCTGCACGCTTTCGATCATGCTCAAAAAGCGCGACAACACAGTGCCCTCGGGAACAATCAGGTTGGCACCGCACGCCAGCAACAAGCGCTCATCGCGATAACGCACGGCCGGTTCCATTTCCCGCACCACGATTTTCAGTTCAGGGCCGCATTTTTCCCGCAGGTCATGCAGCTGCTGCGCCAGTTCAAGCAGTTGATGGCTGTTGTCGATGCTCACAATGACCGTGGCAGCCCGTGCCGATTGGGCTTCTTGCAACAGCGCTTGACGGTCTTCAAACAGGTACCAATGCCTGGACAATGAAGGCGAGCCTTCAAGCACGGCGCGCTCGACCAGATACACGTGCTGGTCGTCCGCTACGCGCGGCTGGGTATCGACCCCTGATTGGGGGATCAGGGTGAAGCACTGTTTATCAATCGACAGCTTGAATTCCTGGCCAGCGCTGACGCCCAGTCGGTTATGCCAGAAGTGCAGTTGGTAACGAATATCGCCGTTGTGCCGGTACAAGCGGCTCAATCCGGACAACGTCTCATTGAGCTGCAACAGTTCGCTGTGCAATGACTGAGCGTCGCCGTGAGCGATCACCAGCAATGTGGCCTGGCGCTCTTGTAACCAGGCGCGCACCCGTTCACACCAACGCTGTAAACGCTGCGACCCCACTTTGTCGCCCCAACTGCTGGCAGGTGCCACCAATACAACCTGGCTCGCAGGACCAATGCCGGCGCGGCTCATGTCTCGGGTCAGCGTGGCCAGGCCCGGTTTGATCTCGCGCACGGGGATCTCGAACAGTTTGAGCTTGGCGGGGCCGCGATCGGGTGCCAGGTCACTGAGGATGCTGTGCGGGGTATTGGCGCAGGAAATCAAGGTCGACGGTATTTGCGGCGCCAGTGCTTCAATGAACTGGCGGGCCACAACTTTTGCGTCAGTCGGTTGATCGACGGTAACCCAGTACAAACCTCCCGTGCGTAAAGCGATCTGTTGATCCAGCAACCCGCGGATGGCCAAAGTGGTAAGAGCCAAGCGAAACGTCCCCCCATGGAAGCGTACGAATAAATAGCGCGAATGCAGTCGGGTACAACGATCACACACATCGCAGGTTGCGCAGATTGCATAACGCTTAATGACGTCAAACAAATGGCGCTAATTTTTTAACCTGTTAAGCGTAGACGATTATTCGTACACGTCCCTGTTAAATCAGTCCGTACATACGTAGGACATAGCCTTGGCGCATGCCAGAAAGTGCGCATCCTATCACTGCAAAAAGGGGATCGCTCATGATTTAAAACAAGTTTCGTCAAAAAAATGCTGCAAGTAGTGCTCAAGTCATTAAATTGACAAATTTTTGATCCAGGGCACTAAAGAGCACCTGCGGCTTTCTGAGTGCGCCATAGCGTGCTATTGCTTAACAGGCGTTGGGCGAGCAGCCAAACGTGTCTGTTTGGGTTCACTGAGTGAGCCTGCCCCCTTCACCGCAACGAACATGAGGTGCAGATATGCCGGTTAAACATGACTTGCCTGAGGACTTGGGCATTACCCCTGAGACCTTGAACACGCTCAAGGCTCACAACCCTCACCTGACAGCGCTGATACAGAAGTATGCGCAGGCCGATAAAAAGGTGCTCGATGCCGAAAAAGGCGATGCCGTCGCCACGCCCGATGCGGTGCTGACTGAGCTAAAGTCCAGCCGTTTAGCCTTGAAAGATCAAATTGTCGAGGCGTTGAAAGCCTCACAAAAGAGCCAAACAGCGCAGGAGCAGTAATGTCTAACATCATCAAAATTGTCGCCACGCTGCGCGCAAAGCCGGGCAAAGGCCAGCACCTTAAACAGGTATTGCTGGCGTGTGTAGAAGGCTCGCGGGCCGAACCCGGCTGCTTGTTTTATGACTTACATGTAGACCGCAGCGACGCGGAGCGTTTTGTGTTCATTGAAGGCTGGAAGGACATGGCGGCCATCGAGCACCACAAAACCACCGCGCATTATCTGACGATGGGTAAAGCGGCCGCAGATCTGGTCGACACGCGTGAGGTGCTACAGCTCGATGAAGTGAGTGAGCCTGCTGCGCGCCGCTGATGGACGCTGCATGATGGTTGGCGGCCCTCATCAGGCCGCCATTTTTATAGGGACTTAAAAGCTGGCAGCGTCCAGTTCGAACAGAGAGTTGCTGCCAGCGCGAATGGTTTGCTCCAGGCTGAGCGTGCGCGGCAGCACGCGATTGAAGTAAAACGATGCGGTGGCCAGCTTGGCGTCATAGAACGCAGGCTCTGCCTCCCGTGCACGTTGCGCCACATCCGCCATGCGCGCCCACAGCCAGGCGTACGCCACGTAACCAAACAGGTGCAGGTATTCAACCGAGGCCGCGCCAATTTCGTTGGGATTGAGGGTGGCTTGTGCCCGCAGCCAGTCACTGACGTCTTCAAGGCGCTGCACGGCTTCGAGCAGCGGGTTTGCATAAGGCGTGCCGGGCAGGGCGGCGAAGTCACGGATCTGGCGGGTAAACAATTGCAACGTGACACCTTCATTGGCAATCACTTTGCGCCCCAGCAGGTCCAGCGCCTGAATCCCATTGGTGCCTTCGTAGATTTGCGCAATGCGCACATCCCGCACCAACTGCTCCTGACCCCATTCACGGATATAGCCGTGGCCGCCGAACACTTGCTGGCCCAGCACGCAGCTGTCAAAGCCGGTATCGGTGAAGAACGCTTTGGCCACCGGGGTGAGCAGTGCCACAAGGGCGCTGGCCTGTTGTTGTTCTTGCGCATCGGCCGAGTACTTGGCCAGGTCCAGTTGCTGGCCGACGTAGCTGGCAAACGCACGGCCGCCCTCGGTCAGGGCTTTGATGCTGAGCAACATGCGCCGCACATCCGGGTGCACGATGATCGGATCGGCGATTTTGTCCGGCGCCACTGTGCCAGTGGGGGCACGGCTTTGCAGGCGTTCACGGGCATAGGTGCGCGCGTTCTGGTAAGAGGTTTCAGCGCATCCAATGCCCTGTATACCGATCGACAAGCGCTCGTAATTCATCATGGTGAACATCGCCGCCAAGCCTTTGTTGGCTTGCCCGATCAACCAGCCGCGGGCACCGTCAAAGTTCATCACACAGGTCGCCGAGGCCTTGATACCCATTTTGTGTTCGATGGAGCCACAGGTCACCGCGTTAGGCTCGCCCAAGGAGCCGTCATCATTGACCTGGATTTTTGGCACCAAAAACAGCGAGATCCCTTTAGGCCCCGCAGGCGCATCGGGCAGCCTGGCCAACACCAGGTGAATGATGTTCTCGGTCAGGTCCTGGTCGCCGCCGGTGATGAACATTTTGCTGCCAGAGACGCTGTAGCTGCCATCGCTCAAGGGTTCTGCGCGCGTGCGAATAAGCCCCAGGTCGGTGCCTGCATGGGCCTCGGTCAAACACATGGAACCGGCCCAGCGCCCTTCATACAGGGGGGGCAAGTAGGTCGCTTTGAGCGCCTGGCTGGCGTGGGCATCGATTGCCAGGCACGCGCCACTGCTGAGCGCTGAATACAGGGCAAAGCTTGAGTTGGCGGCGTAGAGCATTTCTTCAAACTGCACCGCGAGCATTTTGGGCATGCCCATACCGCCAAATTCAGGATTTCCCGACACCCCGACCCAGCCACCTTCAATGTAGGTGGCGTAAGCAGACTTGAACCCGGCCGGGGTGGTGACCTGGCCCGCCAGCCAGTGCGCGCCTTCTTCATCGCCCGCCCGGTTAAGCGGAGCAATCAACTGGCCGGTGACTTTGGCGGCCTCTTCAAGAATGGCATCGGCGGTGTCGGCGTCGACATGATCGGCCAGCGCAGGCAAGCGCGCCCACAGGGCTGGCGCTGCAAACACTTCGTGCAAGACAAACCGCATATCACGCAGCGGCGCATTGAATTCAGGCATCACAAAACCTCGTTGTGGCACAGCGAATAGGGGGCGCGCACCGGCTCAAAGGGCCTTGGCCATGTCGCGCAAGACGTATTTCTGAACTTTGCCCGTAGACGTTTTGGGTAACAGGGTAAACACCACGGTGCGCGGCACCTTGAACCCGGCAAGATATTCGCGGCAAAAGCTGATGATTTCAGCCTCACGCACATGCCCATGGTCTGCTTTGAGGGTGACAAACGCGCAAGGGGTTTCACCCCATTTTTCGTCCGGGCGCGCGACAACGGCGGCCTCCATGACACCGGGATGGCGGTACAACACGCCTTCCACTTCGATGGTAGAAATGTTTTCGCCGCCGGAAATGATGATGTCTTTGAGACGGTCCCGAATTTCAACATAGCCATCGGGATGGCACACCGCCAGGTCGCCCGTATGAAACCAGCCGCCCTCGAAGGCTTCTGCCGTGGCGCTGGGGTTTTTCAGGTAACCCTTCATCACCGTGTTACCGCGCATGAATATCTCACCCATGGTTTCGCCATCTCTGGGCGTAGGTTGCAGGGTTTTGGGATCGGCGACCATCAACCCTTCCAGCGTGGGGTAGCGTACGCCCTGACGGGATTTGATCTGAGCGCGCTCTGCCAGCGGCTGCTCATCCCACGCATCGTGCCAGGCGCAAATCGTCACCGGGCCATAGACCTCGGTCAAACCATAGACATGGGTGACCTTGATGCCCATTTCTTCCACGGCGCCAATCACTTTGGCCGCAGGTGCCGCACCGGCCACCAGCGCATGCACCGGATGGTCGATGGCGGCTTTGGCAGAGGCTGGCATGTTGACCAGCGCGTTGAGCACGATGGGCGCGCCACTGAGGTGGGTGACCTGATGCTCGCGAATCAGTGTGAGGATTTTTTGCGGGTCGACCCGGCGCAAAAACACATGCACGCCCGCCAGCGCAGTAATGACCCACGGGTAACACCAGCCATTGCAATGAAACATCGGCAAGGTCCACAGGTACACCGGGTGGTTACCCATAGCCCAGACCATCTGATTGCCCAACGAACTCAAGTACGCGCCACGATGGTGATACACCACGCCTTTAGGGTTGCCGGTGGTGCCGGATGTGTAGTTCAGCGCGATGGCGTCCCACTCATTGGCGGGCCATTGCCATTGGTACTGCGGATCACCCTCGGCCAGCAGGGCTTCGTAATCCAGCGCACTGAGCGGCTGGCCTTCGCCGTACTCCGGGTCATCGACGTCGATAATCAGTGGCGGGTGATCGAGCATGGCGACGGCCGCGTGCACCACGTCATGGAACTCGCGGTCCGCGATCAGCACTTTGGCTTCGCCGTGGGCCAGCATGAAGGCAATCGCTTGCGCATCAAGGCGCACATTGAGGGCATTGATCACGGCGCCGATCATTGGCACGGCAAAGTGCGCTTCCAGCATCGCCGGAATGTTGGGCAGCATGACCGCCACAGTGTCGTTTTTGCCGATGCCGCGCCCGGCCAGCGCGCAGGCAAGCCGTCTGCAACGGCTGTAGGTTTGAGCCCAGGTTCGACGAATCGAGCCATGAATGACGGCGGGGTAGTGAGGGTAGACGCTGGCGGTGCGTTCGATGAAGCCCAGCGGGGTGAGGGCGGTGTGATTGACAGCAGCAGACCCGAGGCCTTGCTCAAAAATCGACATAGTGGTCATTCCGGTGGCTGATTGTTAGCTCTATGGCTGCCCGTTCTGCCAGTGGCGCGCGGGTCAGTTTGATGTCCGGCCCGAGTTATATCCCACTCTGTATTTGATATGGAAGTAATACCTAAGCACTATAGTAGTTGTTCTATAGCCTCTAGCCTCAGGACCTTAAATGCCTGTTTCTCTCTTGCTGCATGACCCGCAACCCACTGTAGTGCTCGACGCAGAGGGCTTGCCACTCACGGCCAATCGCGCGATGACCACGTTGCTGGCCGGTGCGCCGCTGGGTCAAGCACGCGCATGGCTGCCGCATAACACGCCTGAACTGGTGCGTTCATGCCTGCAACAGGCTCGCGCGATTGAACAAGTAGAGGCCCAGTGCACGGCACAACTGTGGCTCTGGACACTGATCCCTGATGTCGCCAGCCAATGCGTGGTGGCCCGTGGCCGGGAAGCCAGCGAGGAGCTAGTGGCAGGGCGCGAAGCCGCGAAAGCCAGGCGCCTGTACCGTCTGATTACCGAAAACACCACCGACCTGATTTCACGGCACACCCCGGACGGGCGTTTTCTGGATGCCTCGCCCGCTTCCTGGACCTTGCTCGGTTATTGGCCCGAAGCCCTGCGCGGCACGCAAGCGCAGCGCTTGTTCCATCCTCAGGACCTGGCCGGGGTGATGCTTGAAGCGCGTGATGCGCTGCACGTCGAGGGCTATCACACCATGACCTACCGCATTCGCCATCAAGCTGGGCATTACCTGTGGTTTGAAACCGCCAGCCGTGCCATTCGTGAAACCTATACCGGGGATGTGGTGGAAGTGGTCAGCGTGTCACGGGACATCACGCCGCGCGTTCAGGCCGAGGAGAACAGGCGCCGATTGGCAGACGTGGTGGAGGCCCAAAAGCGTCAGCATCAAGATGAAATGGCACACACGGCGCGACTGGTCACCTTGGGGGAGCTGGCCTCGGGGATTGCCCACGAGATCAATCAGCCGCTGGCCGCCGTGGTCAATTATGCCCACGCCAGCCAACGCTACCTGCAAAACCTGGCCAACAACCCGCAAGCGGTCGAGCGGGTTGCCGAAGGTCTGGAACGCATCACCCTGCATGCCAACCATGCTTCTGAGGTGATCAAACGCTTGCGCGGTTTTTTGCGTAAGGGCCGGCGCAATGTGCAAGCGCTGGACGTGGGGGAGGTGATACGCCAAGCCGTGAGTTTATGTGCCTGGGAGGCGAGCGCACGCCAGATCAGCATCGACCAGCAACTGGCGGCCTCAGTGCCGCGGGTGTATGCCGACCGGGTCCTGTTGGAGCAGGTACTGCTTAACCTGTTGCGCAATGCCATTGATGCCAACCACGAGCAACATCCCGGCGGCCCTTCGCGCCTGCTGTTGCGCGCACACCCCTTGAGCGACGGGCGCCTGCAAATCAGCGTGCACGATCAAGGACCGGGGGTCAGTGATGAGCAACTGGAGCAGCTGTTTACGCCGTTTTACACCAGCAAGGCCGACGGTCTCGGCCTGGGCTTGTCGATGAGCCGCAGCATCATTGAAGGTTTTGGCGGCGAATTGTATGCGCAACCGCAACCTGAAGGCTTATTGGTGTGCTGCATCCTGCCGTTGAACGGGTCAATCACCCAGCAAAAACAAGAGAGTAATTAAAGCATGACGATTGCAGTGCAACCCAAGGTGTATGTGGTCGATGACGACCAGGGCATGCTCGACTCAACGGTGTGGCTGCTGGAGTCCGTGGGCCTGAGCGCGCTGGCGTTTACCAGCGGACAGGCTTTTTTGCAGGCCTGCGACGCCAGGCTAAACGCCTGCGTGATCCTCGACGTGCGCATGCCATCAATGGGCGGCCTGCATGTGCAGCAGGCACTTATAGAGCGCGGTATTAACCTGCCGGTGATTTTTGTCAGCGGGCATGCCGATGTGCCCATCGTGGTGCGCGCGTTCAAGGCCGGCGCCCATGATTTTATCGAGAAGCCCTATAACCAGCAGTTGTTGCTCGACAGTGTGCAGCAAGCATTGAGTGCCAGCGTGGCGCAGCGCGTGACGAGTCAGGCGCTGCGCGATGTGCAAGAACGCCTCGATAGCCTGACGCCTCGCGAGCGCGATGTGTTGCTGCCACTGGTCAAGGGCTGCACCACCCGCCAGATAGCCGAGCGACTGGCCGTTAGCGTCAAGACCATTGATCTGTACCGCTCCCGGGTCATGAAGCGCATGCAAGCGCAGCATTTGCCTGATCTGGTGGGCATGGCCATTGCTGCCGGGCTGGTTGATCCGCTCAACCTGCGCTAATCAACAGCGCTTCAACGGCTACCATCACCTGAGGATCATCGGTGTGGGCGACATTGAACCGAAGCTGGCGCTGGCGTGAAGGGGCATAACCGAACAACGTCCCCGGCGCGAGCACCATGCCCTGTTGCAACGCCGTGTGGGCCAAGGCGTCAGCATCCAGACCGGCTGGCAATGTGGCCCAGATAAACAGTCCACCCTCGTAGGGCTGGCTCAAGGTCATGCCTAGCCCGTGCAACCATGCCGCCACCCGCGCACCGCTGCTCAACAGGTCGCGCAGCACACGCTTACGGTGTTTGTGATAACTGCCGTCGTTGAGGGTTGAGCACACCAGTTGCTCAAGCATCTCGCAGGTAATACCGCCGCACATCAGCTTCATGTGCGTCAGGCTGGCTGCTTGCTGCGCGGTCGTCACCACATAGCTGACCCGAAAATTGGCGCTGAGGGTTTTGGAAAAGCCGCTCAGGTAGGTGACGTGCTCAGGCCCCGCCAAGGTGGACAGTCGCAGCGGCGGGTCAGGGTGCAGGTCACCATACAAATCGTCTTCGATGATGTGGCAACCGTAGCGCTTGGCCAGCTCTAAAATTCCATAGGCCTGACTGGGCGAAAAGGAATGCCCGGTGGGGTTATGCAGCACGCTGGTGGTCAAGTAAACGCTGGGGCGCTGTTCAATCAACAGCGTTTCCAGCGCCTGCAAATCCAGACCTTGAGCCGTGCGTTCAAGCGTTACAACCTGCGCGCCGTGCAACGCCAGGTTGGCGTGAAAATTGAAATAGCAGGGCGCATCCAGCAGCACGGTGTCACCCGGCCGAAGGCGTAGACGCAGCAGCATGTCCAAAGCCTGGATCGTGTTGCTGCTGGTGATGATCTGTTCAACAGGCACATCGAGGCCCTGGCTCGCCAGCTTTTGCTGTAATGCCTGGCGCAGCGGCAGATAACCTGCCGGGTCGCCATAACCGGTCAACCGCAACTGGGCTGAACGACTGATTTGCCGCAGGCTGGCGCGCAGGGTGCTGGGTTGCAGCCAGTGTTCGGGCAAGTGACCCGCGCCGGGGCGCATGGCAAGGCTGGCACCGATCAAGGAGCGACGCAGTACGCTGGTCAAATCCTGTGGCAGCAGGTCGACGCCAGCGGCGCGCGACTGTGTCGGCGCCAGGGCCACAAAATAGCCGAGGCCCTGACTGGAGGTAATACGGTTTTGCCCGCGCAGGCGATCGAGTGCCTCGATTAGAGTGAATTTGCTGACCCCTAATGCTTCGGTCATTTGCCGTGCGGAGGGCAATTTACTGCCGGGGCTGAGTAATCCCTGATCAATTGCTGCGCTTAGCGCATCAACGATTTGCTGAACCTTGGGCGTTCCGGGCTGAAATTCAAGGGTTGGAATGTGCATGACGGCCTCGTACTTTGCCGGTCATCCTACCAGTAAAGATCGGTAAAGTTAGGCCGGGCTTTATCTGCTGCATGGAGCGCACTTTGTCTAACATGGCCCACCGCTCGTACCCGTTCGAGTGATGAGATCAGGGATGTAATGCGCTTTATGGCTACTCAATTGACTTTTGCGTCCTTTGCTTACTTTTTGATGTTCTGCGCCACGATGACTTTCAGCCCTGGCCCCATGACCTTGCTGTTGATGGGGTTTGGCATGCAGGAAGGCTTGAAACGCTCCATGCCCGTGCAGTTGGGCGCCAGTGCGGCGTATCTGGTGTCGATTCTGATTTTTGCTGTCGGCTTTGCCGAACTGGTGAAAGGCAATGTATTGATCAGCCGTGGGATTCAATACATTGGCGTCGCCTATTTGCTGTACCTGGCTTACCAGCAATGGACCCGTCAGGGGCTTTGCTTGCAAACCCCTGACACGCCAATGGCCAGCGGCTTTAAAGGACGCTTCGGAAAAGGTCTGTTGACCGGATTCTCAAACCCCAAAACGATTGTCATGTTCAGCGCCGTGTTCCCGCAGTTTGCAGGGCAGGGCGGCGACACCCGAATGCTGGATTTGGCAGCGCTGGGGCTGGCCTTCTTGCTGCTGCAATTTGCCAGTGGCTGCTTGTATTGCTATTTCGGCCAACGCATTCGCCATGTGCTGCAAAGCCCCAAACGCCAGAGACTGCTGCAAAGGGCCACTGCCGTCATGCTGCTGTGCGTGGCTGCGTTACTGGCGCGCGGTTTTTAAAGACGGCGCTGGCGACTCAACACTGCGGTAAACAAATCAGATTGATGCGGTATATTGCAGGCCTGTTTTGAGCCGTATCGAGATTGGTTTTGTCGACTTCTGACCCCGCAACACCGCTGGCCGCCATCAGCCCTTTAAATGCCGTGCAGGCGCCTGTGATGCTCTATCTAGAGCGGCTTGCGCCATCGAGCAAGCAAACCATGCGTTATGTGTTGCAAGACGCGGCCGATCGACTGGGCGTTGAAGACGTCACCATCGACGAATTCCCGTGGCATCACTTGCAGCCGGGGCATATCACGGCTCTGGTGGCCGCATTGCGTACCGACGGCTATGCACCCAATACGTCGTCGTTATACGTAAACGCCATTCGCGGCGTGATGAATCAAGCCTGGCAGCAAAGCCTGATCACCCAGGATCATTTACTGAAAATCCGTGCTGTAAAAGCAGGCGGCGGCACACGGCTAAGCAAAGGCCGCAACCTGCGGCGCAGCTTGATTCGTGAGTTGATGGAGGTGTGCGCAGCCGACCCGCGCCCGCAAGGGTTACGTGATGCCGCGATCATCGCGATTCTGTACGGCTCGGGGATGCGCAAGTCTGAGTCGGTGAACATGGAACTTAGCCAGGTCAACGTGACAGAGCGCAGCTTGCAGGTATTGGGCAAGGGCAACAAAGAACTGATCAAATTCGCCCCGGCCTGGGCCTTTGAAAAACTCGACGCCTGGCTGCAATTTCGTCGGGCGAACTTACCCGAGGGGGTCAGTGACGATGAGTTTTTGTTCAATCGCATTCGCCGAGGCAACCACATCACCCGAGAGCGCATTACCAAACACGCGATTTACTACATCGCCAAACAGCGCGGCAAGCAGGTGGGCGTCAACATCATGCCCCACGACTTTCGTCGCTCATTCATTACCCGCGTGATCGAAGAGTACGACGTCTCCATTGCACAAAAACTGGCGCACCACGCCAACATTGCCACGACCGTGAGTTATGACATGCGCGATGACAACGAACGCCGCAACGCCACCGACCGTTTCATTCTTTAACGGCTTTATCCGGCGTGCCGCACCGCGCGAAGCAGGGCAGAGTGGCAGGCTGAATACTCCGATCTATATATAACTCAACTAAACAGACATTTAGTTGAGTTATGAATTTTGGATATATTCAATTCTTAAAGGGGATAGGAATTCGCCGCCTCCATGTCATCAGGTACTCGACGCAACCCGTTTGGGGATCAGATTGCTCCTTAACCCACTTAAAGCCCTGGGACTGGTAAAAGGCGACACTGGGTGTGTTTGCCTTGTAAACCGCCAGCTTCAACTCGTTGCGCAGCAATTTGGCATGGCCGATCAACTGTTTGCCCAAACCCTTGCCTTGATGGGCGGGATCAACAAACAAGGCTGCCAATTGATCACTCATCAACGAGTAAAAGCCTTGAACCCCGGATGAACCCTCAATGACATAGGTTACAGATGCTGGAATATAAACGTTGCGCATCATCTTTGTATGCGATTGCCAATAAGACGCATCGATAAAGTCATGCGCCTTGATCGAAGCACTCAGCCAAATACTTAGAAGGCATTCCATGTCGCGATATTCAAATGGCCTAATCATTTGTCATTCCATTGTGGTTTACGTGCTGAGCACAGTGAAAAACTGGTGGCGTCAGCCCCTTAGTAGTCAACGTCATGCCGGTAGCACTGACATTAACGATCACGTGTTGAACGGCCGGACATTGTTGCACAAGCCCAAATAGGTATTGAGGAACTTGCAGCACATCCGTCCAGGTCGATGAGACGGTAAGCGCGACAAAGTCTTCGGCTTATCAGGCTGAGCCGATGTTAAAAAGCAGCCTCCACTGACCCTGACACCCCAATACCAAGGTTCGCATAATGTATATTATGTTAAATCATGTATTTGGCTAATGTGTTCATAACGCTTCATCACGCCAGTCAGTGATTTAATCGCGAGCATCCTCGCCCTTCAGGACTCTATGGATTTCAGTAATCACCTGCTTTGTGGCGTCTTCGATCGTTCCCTCATTGCGGCATAACATCCAGCCATGCTGTGCAGTGGCTCGCTCGAACGCTTGGGTGCAGGCAACATGTTCCTCAAACTTATGGATCACTGTACTGCTCAGCCCACGCCGTCGTGCCATAGCTCTGGCCCATGAAATCTCAGGGCTGGTGACAACTGCGACATGCAGATCCGGTACTCGCACTTTACGATCGATGTTCAACTGCAGAATTTCAGCAAACGGGACTATCCGGCGAAACGCAGCGTCAGAGGGATACCAGCGATCGATCAATATGATGCTGTCATGGGGTTGTTTGGCCAGCACGTTTTGGGAAATCCACCTGCGGCTATCAGCAAAACGCTCACACACCTGAAACTCCAGATCCCGAGTGGGACTTCTGACGAGTTCGTTAACGAGGGCCATGATTTCCCCCCTAAAAGGATCGCTTTTTTGCTCACTCAGCCGGATGACTTTTTGGCTGTCGGCCCTCAGTGCTTGGGTAATAGCTTCCAACAGCGTGGTCTTGCCAGTTCCTTTGGCACCATCTAGAGAAATAAACAGCTGACGATTCATTCTTCACATTCTGCCGAGGTTGGCCCCGACCTTACGACGCCACCCTGCTCCCGCCAACGAATCTTTACCTGAGCAAGATCTCGTTCTGCCATTTGGCAAACAGCAAAGTCATGTGCTGGCTGTGGCCATCGTGACCGTTCAGCTTAAAAGTCGGACGTCATTATTTAAATCATGCCTGACTCAGCTCATCGCAAACATCAACGTGTTCAACCAAAACAGTTCTTTGCAACGTGCATTTTCCACCCCGTCAAAACTCAAGCGCTTGCCAGCCAGAAGTACAGTGTGGCCGCCAGTCCAAAAAGTTTTTGCAATGCTGGCAGTGAGCTATACCCATACAAGTCACGGGTCTATCTGAAGAGGCACCTGATACAGGTGATAGTCCCAGCAGATGCAATAAACGCTGACGCAACCTCCCGCGAATTCTTACAAGGATGTTAAGAAATGCTGACGACCAGTATGGATGCGCGGTCGCGCCTGCTTAAGCTTCATTCTGATCACCGGGTAGCGGATGCCCTGATCGCCAAGAACTTCCATAGCGCAGTGCAGATTGCCGACATGGCGCCTTCGCACTTCGTGCGCTTGATGACCCCCCATCTGGCAGGCGGTAAAGACACAGCACGCCAAGTGCATGCCCGTGCAACACAAATACGCTCAGCGGTGCTACATGCCTGGTCAAACGTAAAGTCCATCGTACGATCACCGCACTACAAGGCACTCTCCATCACCAATATTGGCGGTGACATCGCTGAACAATTCGAGCTGTTGCCCAGCTATGCCGAGTTCTTCGGCCCCGTGGACTACTACGCCTGCGAGGAGTGCCAGTCTATCTTCGGCGCCGCAGCTTATCTCGTCGATTTGCTGCGCATCATTGACACCTATGTCACCGCCCCCAACACGATCCCGGATCACCTGAAACTGGATGCCCGACGCGATGATCTGGGGCAGATCCCCCTCACATGTGCCAATACCAACACCACCTTTCCACTGTTGAACATCGTCAACGAGAGACTGGGCAAAAAAGCACGCGATGTGCTGAACCTTACTGCCGATCAAGACCTGTTTGAGGTGGTTTCGACACTCACGTACCCGTTCACACTCGCGTTGCACCTGCCAATGGTGAAAATCAGCGTCAGCCTCGCGCAAATCAATATGACCGTCGCCGACCTCTACGGCGCATTTGGTGCTAGCGCTATAGACGTAGGCTGCGCCCGACTTAATCTTTCGGGTACGGCTTACACATTCCTCACGCATTCGCTCGCAGATGACGCTGCGCAACTTTCGGCATCCTATGGCGTTGCGCAATCTGCTCTCGGCACGCTGTCGGACGTAACCACTCTACTGGCCTCCACAGGCATGTCGCCCACTGACTTACAGCACCTTTTAACGCAGAACCTCAGCGACGCCGAGCTAGAAAAGGGCGTCGCGGCGAACTTCTTCATTAACAGTGGCCTGGACGGTAAAACGCTTTATTTTGTTGCGGGCGACGATAAAACCGGGACCCCCGCGAGCATTGCAAACTTAAACCCCGATGCGCTCGACAGGATCAGTCGGTTCGTGCGCTTGGCCAGGCATCTTAGTTGGGATTACGCCCTGCTCGACTGGGCACTGCGCGTTGCCAGCGCGGGAAGCGCGCCGCAGATAAGCAGCGCTACGCTGACACTGCTGGCCGAGATGATTGAGCTCGCCGACATGTGCCAGCTCGATCTAGCGGCGCTCTGCAACTTGCTCGGGCCCGTGAAGACCTATGGCGCTGGCAACGACAGTGTGTCGAGCGTACCGTTCGATGAGTTGTTTAACGATCCCCGCGTATTAGGCCAAAAAACACCCTACAGGCCCGCCCCAAACGCACTCAATCCGCTGTTTACCTCACAGGTTGTATCGTGGACAGTCGCGGGGGTAGCTACCGATGATCTCGTTCTGTCTGCACGTCTGTGCGGTGCACTGAGCGTATCTGCCGATACCCTGCACCGCTTGGCGGGGATGCTTTTTCCCGGCTCCACCACAGTGCCTCTCTCCATTGACAACCTGTCGACGCTCTACCGCCATGCCGTGTTGTTGCGTGTGACGGGGCTGCCAGCAGACCAGCACATGCTGTTCATGGCCCTGGGGCAATGGAGCAAGCCTTCTCTGTCGGCTGTTGAGCTGCGTAATCTGCTGGTACAACGTGCCTGGCTTGAACACTCAGGGACCAATGTCTATCAGATCGACTACTTCCTGAACGGGCAAACCGGAGCAACGGTCAGCCCCTTTGTCAATCCTCTGTACCGCATCAGCTCAGTTGGCGAATGGCTGGATTTAGTAGGGCAATCCACCCAGGGGTTAGGGCCACTGACAGCTCGACACGAAAAACTGGAGAGTCTGTTGGCCACGTTTTTCGGCATCGCAACCGACATGCTCGCAACACTGATTAAGCTGGTGATCAACAAAATACCCCTGCCTGCGCCCTCCACCACCTGGCAAGATGCCTTCATTGCGTGCGCCGACCAGACATCAGGCCCCAGCCCCTATGTTTCCGGTGTGCTGGACGGTCTCTCACGATGGCTAGTCATCGCCAATGCGCTCGATGCCCCGCAAGCACTCCTCAATAGTTTGAGCGCCAGCCCTGCCAACGCGACGGCGTTTGGCATGACCGACCCCTCGCTCACTGCGCTCGTGTTTGCAGACGTGATTACACTGTCCACTTTCGTGCAGCAAATGGACACCTTTCAGGACGTCAACAGCGGCCTGATTCACTATGTAGAACTCACGGCGAGTAGCGCATCGCCTGACGATTGCATCATCCAACTCTCACAGGTGACGCAGTGGGACTGCGTTCAGCTAGAGGCTTTACTCCCAAGTGTTGCAACGAAGAATCGCACGGCGGCAGTGGCTGAGCTGCAACGTCAATTCGACCTGTTACACCAACTCGGCGCCGACAGCCATTTCATGCAGCATATGCTCAGCGTCACCACCAGCCCCACTGCGTCCTGGGCTGATTACACACAGCAGGCAGACCTGGTGCTGGCCAAGATCAAGGGCGTGATCCCGGATACACAATGGTGCGACATTGCCCTGCACCTCGACGGTGCAGTCGCCGAGCAGATGCGTGGGTTCCTTGCCCCCTTTGTGCTTTCAAGGCTTGCCGATCTCAACTCTTTGCGCGAACTCTCCGAATATCTGCTGATCGACGTCGAAGTCAGTGGGGTACGCCAGATCTCATATATCCGCGAAGCACTCAACGCCGCCCTGCTCTACCTGCAACGCTGCCGCTTGCGGCTGGAAAATGGCGTCGACGAACTGGACATTCCCCAAGCCTGGTGGGCGTGGATGATGAATTACCGGATGTGGGAGGCCAATCGGCAGATCTTTCTGTACCCGGAAAACTATATCGATCCTACCCTGCGCCAGTCTCAGACCCGTCTGTTTACCGACCTGCGCAATCAGCTTCAGCAAAATGCCATTACCGATCAAAGCGTCGACGCGACCTACCGTGAGTACCTCGATAACCTGTGCAAGCTGGCTCAACTGGTTTACGTGGATGCCTATCAAGGAACGGTGCACGATCCCCAACGAGGCGCCATCGATACCACATTTTTGTTTGCCCGCACGGCCACCGAACCCTATAACTACTCCTACATCAGTTATGACACCCAGGTGTGGTCAGAATGGAAGCCGATAGACATCACCATACCGGCAGCCCTGGTCACCCCTGTCTATGTCTTCAATCATCTGTTCCTGTTCTGGGTAGAACTCAAAACCTCAAGACCTGCAACCAGCGACGGCGCCAGCGGGCAACGGGGTGTCGCCTATAGCGCCAGCATCAAATACTCGTTCACACGGTTTGATAGCTCCTGGATTCAGCCTCAGGCGTTGATCAGCGACGAAGTGGTCTACTTCATGCCGAGTGAATCGGATCAGCAAGGTGCCCTTGGGCCGCTGGCCTCTGCACCTGAACTGTTCCACATGACAGATATCTTCTGGAACAAAGTCGCGGTGAATATCGTGCCGGGCAACACAGGCCAGACCGACAAGCTGTGCGTGATGTATGGCCCTTTTCTCGACAAAGGCCTGACGGCGACTGCACTCCAGTTGCCCGCCGTGCCCGCCCCCTTGATCAACGACACATCCAGCCAGCTCAGTTTCAAACAAACCGTGTTTGACATTGCCGCCACCTACAATCAGTTCTTTAAATCCAGCGTGCTGGGTCACCTGCCCATGATGAACACCGCGCTGCTGGACCGCGACTTGAATCCCTCCTTTCTGGCACGCCCCAACGAAGTCATCGTGCTGGAGAAAGAGTCGGGCGAGAGCGCACCACCGTTGTTTAAACCGGAAATCGACACCAACTTCGGAACGCTCAAACTGGTAGCCACCGCCAGCGCTTACGAGGCTAACTACTTGACCGATTTTACGCCGCCCTACAGTACGGCGCGCATGGTCAGTACCGTGACAGAGCAGTCGTTCATCTCCAGCACAATCAATGCGCAAGCCTCGCGTCAATGCTTTGTCGACCTTCAGGCCAACTATGTGGTCGACGCCAATGGCCTGGTCTCACCGAGGTTTGGGCCAGCCACTGACTTGTCGTTCCTGTTCGCCGGGGCACCGGCTGACGTCAAGGACCGGCTGACCTTCGACATACGCAAGAGCCTGTTCTTAATGATGGGCGACCCCACGCTGTTCGCGACGTTACCCGTACCCACTGCGCGCTTGGTCTCGGTAAAGAACCAGCCAGGCAGCTTCATGCTCGACACCGGCGACGAGAGCTACTTACTGACCCCACAAGGTGCAGACTATGCGCCGCTGTCCGCCAGTACCGAAGTCGCGGCTATGCGCTCCTCGCCAATTGTGTATGACGTCTACTTTGCACCTGTCGATCCCAATCAAAAAGCCTACAGCCAAATTTACGCAGACCTGGCCAGCAATCACGTCATAGAGAATGTGAGCGGCACTTATGGCTGGCTATCGGCCAATTTCACTGCAGACTCTGATCTTTCGTTCCTCTTCGCCGGGGCCCAACCCAATGCCAAGGCGACCATGATTACCCAAGTGCGGCATATTTTGCTGAACTTGCCGTCGCTCACCAAATTGCGCTATGCAGGCAACAAAATCAGGCATGTCGTGACGCCCTCTTCCTTCGTCTCTAACGACATCAACACCAGCGCGTCGCAGCAGGCTTTCACTGATCTGAAGGCCAATAACATCATCGACACCAACGGCCTGGTCACGGCCAGCTTTAACGAACAGACACCGCTCGACTTTCTGTTTTCCGGTGCCTCGCAACCCCTGAAAGATCAAATGACCGCGCAGGTACGCGCTGTACTGTTAACACTGCCTAAATTGGTCCAGGTCACCTCATTCGTCTCGAACACAATTGATGCAGCCACCTCGCAAACGGTGTTTGCGGCCCTGATTGCCAATCACATTATCGATACGCAAGGGATGTTGGCTGTGAGCTTCACAGCGTCGAGCAGCCTGTCGTTCCTGTTTACCGACATGCCTGAACCCAAGAAGACGGCCCTGACCGAGGAGGTACGTGCGGTACTGCTGCGCTTCTACCATTCGACCTACCAAATCGATACGCATGCGCTGGGTTTCGACGTTGCGCGTATCAGTGCTCGCGCCAGCGCACGTGAACTGGCGGCGCGTATGTTCGTCGGTGGTGTCGAAGAGTTACTGGCGCTTGAGACCCAGAATGCACCGGTCATTCCAAAAGTACCGTTCGATCGTTTATCGCCACTGAGCGCGGTCACGCCACCGGCTCAATATGATGGAGCGCAGATTGACTTCAATGGCCCTTATGGCGAGTACTACTGGGAGCTGTTTTTCCACGCCCCCATGCTGGTCGCGGATGCGCTGGCCTTAGACCAGCAATACGCCGATGCCAAACGCTGGCTGGAATACATTCTCAACCCTACGGCGCAGGAGCAATTCGTCGAGCCAGGCGAGTTGGCCAGCGCCGACATCGATCCGGCCCATGCACAAGCGGCTTACACCGACCTCCTGACACTGGGGTTTCTGAAAGAAGTGACACCTGGCTGTGCTCGTGTCACCGCAGCATTCACGGCGAACGCCGACCTGAGGACCCTGTTCGTCGACATCCAGGACTCCTCGTTACGTGCACTGATGCTGCGCGAAGTCGCTAATGTGCTGGGGAACTTCCAACTGGCTCAACCTGCCAGCCATTTCTGGCAGTTCCGCCCTTTTCGTAACCACACACTGCAATCGCTCAAGGCGATCTTGACCGATACGGCTCAAATCGCGACCTATAACAACGATCCCTTTGACCCGCACGCCATCGCACGACTGCGCATAGGCGCCTATGAGAAAGCGATCGTAATGAAGTACATCGACAATCTCATTGCCTGGGGCGACATGCAGTTCTCCCAGTACACCTGGGAGTCAATCAACAGCGCCACGTTGCTGTACATGTACGCCAATAGCATCCTCGGTGACAAACCGGTGAACCTGGGCCCGTGCCCTGCCGTCACACCGATGTCGTTCAATGAGATCAAAGCGCACTACGCAAACGGCAATATTCCGCAATTTCTCCTTGATCTGGAGAACTGGTTGTCACCTGAGCTCGATACTTTGCCCGCCGTGCGAGCAACAGGGGACGCCTTCAACGCACTCGACGCCTATTTCTGTGTGCCAGAAAACGCGATGTTAACCACCTATTGGGATCGAGTAACGGACCGCCTCGACAAGATTCGCAACGGACTTAACATTGATGGCGTTGCAGTGCCGCTCACCCTGTTCGACCCGCCCATCGACCCAATGGCACTGGTTAAACTGGCGGCTTCGGGGAGCGGCATGCTTGGCGTACTGGCATCCGGGGGTCAATCCATCAGCTCACAGTACCGCTTTGGCCTGCTGTTCGAACAAGCTCAGCAACTCACCTCTGTGGTCATGCAATTGGGCAGCGCGTTGCAATCAGCCCTTGAGCGCAACGATGCCGAACAGCTCGAGGCCCTGCGGCAGACGCAGGAACTGGCAATCCTTGACCTGAGCACCTCAATCAAGGAAAAGCAGATCGAGCAGCTTCAATCGACTCTGGACGCGTTAGTGAAGTCTCAGCAAAGGGCGCAGCAGGAGACATCCTATTTCACCGGGCTGGATGCATCCGGGTTGTCGTCGCAAGAGGTTGCAAGCCGGGTTTGCCTGGCCGAAGCGATACTGTTTCAGTCACTGACCGTGCCCATTCGCGGGATTTCAATCGCCGGCTACCTGTCGCCTTCGATCTTCGGACTGGCCGATGGCGGAATGAAATGGGGCGATGCCATCGCAACCGGTGCCGAGATCAGCAGTGCCGTTTCGCAATCACTGCAACTGGCCGCACAACTGACGGCAACGACGGGCGAACAACAGCGGCGCAGTGACGAATGGCTGCACCAAGCCAATCTGAACACCCAGGAAGCCGATATCTTGCAACAGCAGATCGAGGCGACCCATGTACAAATCACCATGGCGCGCCAGGACCTGATCACCCACAAAAAGTCCATCGAGCAAGCCAATACCGTCGGCACTTTTCTGCGCAGCCGCTTTACCAGCACCGATCTCTATCAATGGATGGCTGGCCGACTGGCGGGGGTCTACTTTCAGGCTTATCGCATGGCGGTTGATGCGGCTAAAGCGGCTGAGATTGCTTACCAGTACGTGACTACGCAAAACGACACTTTTATTAACCTGGGCTATTGGGACAGCCTCAAGAAAGGCCTGCTGGCTGGCGAGGCGTTGCAATTTTCGCTGCAACAGCTCAAGCAAGCCTACATGGCCGGAAATGTACGGCGCCTGGAAATCAGCAAAACAATTTCTCTGTTGCAACTCGATCCAGAGCAGATCCTCAACCTGCGCCAGGGCAAGGAGGCTACGTTCAGCCTCACCGAGACGATGTTCGATTTCGATTTTCCGGGGCATTACGCGCGCCAAATCGCCTCGGTCGCGATCTCGATCCCCGCCGTCGCCGGTCCCTACCAGAACCTCAATGCAACCCTGACCCAGACCAAGAATCAGGTGGCCATCAGCAGCGATCCTGCGGTGGTCGAATACTTGCTTGCCGTTGAGCACCCTGTCGGTACATCACCGCCCAAACAGCCCGACGCGTCACAACTGCGAGTCGGATGGCTGGCCTCTCAAAGCATCGCGATCTCACGTGCCATGAATGACAACGGGATGTTCGAGCTTAACTTTACGGCGGAACGTTACATGCCCTTTGAGGGCACAGGCGCCGTTAGCGACTGGACACTCTCTATTCCGCCTGAAAATAACCGCATCAATCTTGACCAACTGAGCGACGTGATCATCGAGTTGAAATACACGGCGCTCGACGGTGTCGGCAAAAATAAAGTCAACGACTTGCTGCGCAAGTACAACGTCCAGTTCGCCAGCAAGCTCTATCTTAATGCCCGACAGATGTTTGCCAGTGACTGGCAGGCATTCATGACGCCTCAAGGACCACCCGTTACCCAGACGCTAAGCCTTGGGCTGACCCGCACCATGTTCCCGTATTTCAAGTCGATGACGGCCAATACGGCAGCTATCAGGCTCACCACAGCAGCAGGCGTCACACTGAGTGGCCCCAGCTTTATCGCGCTAGTCATAGGCAGTAACCGTTATGAGCTGGTGTTTGGAGCCAATGGCATCGCGCCAGTTCCGCCTGCGGGCACGGCCACCTTGGGGCTGACCGACGCCGATTTTCTGGTGCCGTGGCTGCTGCACGTCACGCTGGCCAACGTGCCGGACCCGCAGATTCTCATCAAAGACAAAAAACTTAACCCGCAGGGCTTTCTCAATCTCGAAATCATCCTGTCGTACAGCGCCGACGTGCTGGGTAATTAGTCAGGACAGCGGCAGATAGGCCGCAACACCCGGCTAACTCGGCGGCACCGGGGCCGCAAGACGTTTCCAGAGAGGAAATTCAACATGACAAGCTGTGTCGACCGTCTCGCCCCGTCCGAGCGCATCCTGTGCAATTCAAACCATTGCGACGGATTCCAACAAACCTCCGGTTTCCATGCCATCTGTAACTGCACCGACTGGGAAGGCAAACCCATTCCCAATTGCAATCCCAAAGACAACCTGTACCCGGTTCAGACCGGACAGTGCCTGGACCGCAGCGGTAACTACCTGCCACTGAGCAATGATGACTGCTACGCACAAGGTTTCCAGTGGAAGATCTGCTATTGCTGTTGTTCCTGTTTCTCAGCCAAGACACCGGTCGCAATCCCCTCCGGTATGCGGGCTATCGGTGACATCAACATTGGCGATCCCGTTCTGGCCGCAGCCAAAAACAATAACGGCTGGTCCTGGTCAGAGCAGATCGTCCACTTCAGCTCTGGCTCACCGCCCAGCGCGACCGGCACCGGGAACCTGATGTTCCTGATCACTTATGACGACGGTAAATCCGTGGTTGCCTCGCCCAATCAACTGTTCTTACTGAGTGGCAGCGGCAAACTCAAGCGCGCCGATCAACTGGTGCCCGGCGTCGACCAACTGGTCAACGAGAGCGGTTCAGACGTGGCCATTCACCGCGTAGACAGTGGCAATTTCACTGGCGCCGTACACCACATTGCCACGGATGTTCCCTCATACGAGGACTTCACCGGCAGCCTGGATAATCACCTGATCAACGTCAACGGCATTATCTCGGGCGACTACCTGCTGCAACTCTTTCAGGACACGGACAAGATGAAGCCCAACCTGGTGCCCGCTACGGACCCGGTTGTAGGAACCCCCGCTTATAAAGCCTTGTACCCTGCGGCCCATGCTTCGGTCTTCAGCGCCCGCTCAGCCAGCGCCATCACCGCCACCGCGGCTGCCAGCAGTCTTAACTTCGCTGCACACGCCGAGTCGGCAACCACAGTCCCCAACGATGCCGCCATGCTGTTCACCCCACAACAGGAAGCACAACTTCTCGATCCCGACATTCCTAAACGCGCCCTGTCTGACAGCACTAACAAGGACATGACCGCGTATTACTCGCAGCTGTTCTCCTCTTTTTACCCGGATGTACGGTGCTACCTGGACTGGACCAGCACGCGAGCCAATATCTTCGCGTTCACTAACTTTGGTCAGAAAACCGTCGTGATCGGCGGTGAGTTATTACGCCTTGGGTCGCTCTATGATGCAGCGATATGCACCGCGATCTCATTCGGCGTGGCAAACCTGGTGGCCAACCCAGACGGCGATCTAACCCGCGGCCGCGCGTTGTATGTCGGCATGGGCGAACTCTCGCGCAATGTACTCAAGGGTGGCTCCGCATGGGCTGACACCACACTCAAGGCCAACGAGCAATTGGGCGAAGTTTTCAGGGCGTTGATCGCCAAGGGCGACGCAGGTGACGAAAGCGCATCGCTCACTTGTTTGCTCAGCGTAATGAATGCAGCAGTCAGCGGCGATGAACTGCCGCCTTGTGCCGGTGGACCGGTGATGGGAAGCCTCAAGGTTGCATCAGCCAGCTATGACGAGGACTGCCAGCATCTCACTCTCACCTTCAGTGCCCCTCTGAGCGCTTTTAGTGCGACCAACCTGAAAAACTACCGCATTACACCGGCCACCCACGCCACCGCGGCGGTGCTCGCCCCAGGCAATCCGGCGCAGGTGGTGCTGTCCGTTGATCTGGCAGCGGGCACTTATGACATCGCGGTCGTCAATGTGCGCGCTGCGGATGGTGCATCGCTCGACCCGAGCGCGAGCAAAACTTCACTGACCGTCGCGTAAAGCAACCCCTTGGGTGCAGCCGCCTGACGCGGCTGCGCCCAAAACCGGCATTTTGAACTATTCAACCTTGAGCCATCCAGCGCGATGGCCAGTGAGGCCATGATGATCCAGCAACCCCATTCACTTAGCGAAGACTGCGCGCGTCTGGGCCGCGAGTTGCGCCTCGGCGCCCCAGCCCCGGAAGCTGTCTTGGTCGGCGCTCTGCAAGATCCCGAATATGCCCGCAATCTGTTTGTGTGCCGTGAAACGCCGTCCATGCTTCACTTTCTGCTAAACAATCCCCCTCAGCCAAAGGCCGTCGCCATTGCGCCACAACAGACCTCAGCGCCAGAACACTCAACCCTCGAACTCGTGAGCAAAGCATCAAAGTCATTCTGGGCCTGGACAAAATCGGGTTTCCAAACAGTCACTGACGAGGTCTACGCCGCACGTCTGGCGTCTTGTACTGCCTGCCCGAAGCTGATGACCCACCCCGAAAAGGCTGCCTATGCGCTAGTGAGTCTAAACGACAAAATCTGCGCTGATTGCGGTTGCGTAGTGGCCAAAAAAGCCAAGTTACCGCATGAAACGTGCCCGGCTAGCGACCCGCAACGCCCCGGCCTTAATAGGTGGGGCGAACTGATTAGCCAATAACCCCGCTCGCGGCACAAGGAAGAACGCGATGGCACAGAACAACAAGGGCCACGCCAGGCCCGGTACTGGGCACGATACTGCGAATGTAAGTGGCACACCCCGGGTTGAGGGGCTTGGGGCCGGTATTCAGTTGCCATCGGGCGGCGGCGCATTGCGCGGTATGGGCGAACGCTTCCAGGCGAACGGTTTCACGGGCACGGGTGCGCTGCATATTCCAGTGCCTAGCACCCAATCGCGCTCACTTAGCGCAAACCTGTCGCTGGACTACAGCTCCACGGGTGGGCAAGGCATTGCAGGTATGGGCTTCGCCCTGTCAAGTTCGGCCATCTCTCGGCGCACCACGCACGGCGTGCCCAAGTACGATGACACTGACGTGTTTGTGCTGGACGACAACGTGTTGGTCGCCGATGTTGGCGGGGCGACACGCCTGAGCCTTGGCAGTGCAGACTATGATGTGCTTCGCTTTCGACCGCGCCAGGAGGATCACGGACTGCGAATCGAACGCTGGACCCTACTCGATGGCGCCAGGGCACCCTTCTGGCGCATCGTCGAGCACGACGGCACCTTGCGTTATTTCGGCCTGGACGGCGCTTGCCGCATTAGCGATCCCTCTGATCCGTGTCGTATTTTTTCGTGGTGCGAACAGCTCGCGATAGACACCAAGGGCGAAGCACAAAGCTTCAGCTACAAGCAAGAAGATGCCGCCAATATCACCTGCGCCATTTACGAACAGGGACGTCTACGCAGCGCCTTACGCCACCCCGAACGTATTTGTTACGGCAACAGCGCCCCGCTCGTGATAACCGATGGCAACCTGCCTGACGTCGACAAGGTGCAATGGCATTACGAGATCGTCTTCGATTACGGCGAGTACGACTTTACCCCCGACAACCTCGTGCCCCATACGCCAGTGCGCAGCTGGGCAGCCCGGCCTGATCCGTTTTCCACCTATAACGCCGGTTTTGAACGCCGCACTCATCGCCTTTGCCGCAACATCGCCATGTTCCACCGTTTTGATGAGGTGTGGGGGAGCACGCCGGTCTTGGTTCACGTCACCGCATTACGGTACGCCGAAGACCCTGCCGGCAGCGCTCTGGTCGGCGTGCATTGCGAAGGCTGGCGACACCGGCCAGGCCAACCTTATCGGGTTAAAGGGTTACCCGAACTTGTGCTCGGGTACACAGCCTATGCACCCGACAGTGGCTCTTTTCACTTAATGCGCCAAATCACCGGCGATCCCATGCCCGGCGCAAACGCCCCGCCTTTCACTGTGCTGACTGACCTGTATGGCGAGGGACTGCCTGGCATCCTCTACCGCGATGAGGCCGCGACCCGGTTCTGGTCGCCCGTCCAGACCGAAGAAGCACCCACCGCTCCTGTGGTGGCTTATGCGCCTGAACCGCCCCGAGCCGCACCGTTACGCTCAGACCTTGGCCAGTGGCTTGACCTCAACAGCGATGGGCGTGGCGCACTGGTGTGCGCTGCTGGCGACGCGACCGGCTACTGGCGCATGGCATCAATGCCCGATCCGCATTGGGAGGGCTTTGTGGCGCTGCCTCGCGGAATTCTTCACGATCTCGGTGCGCAAACTGAACTGGCCGACCTGTCAGGCACCGGCCGGAACGACCGGGTACGGATCGATCCTACGCACCTGGTGTATTGCGAATCCCTTGGGACCAACGGTTTTTTGCCGCCGCGCACCCTTGTCAAACCTGAGGGTCTTGCCATTTCAGGCGGCCCTCAGTTAGCCGAACTCACGGGCTTCGCCGACTTTATGGGCGCCGGGACGCCGCAACGCTTCAGAATTCGTGATGCGAGTATCGAGCTGTGGCCGAGCCTGGGTTGGGGAGCATTCGCAGCGTGCGTGGTTTTGGCCGGCGCTCCCCGGCTCGGCCCGAACTGGGACCCGGCCCGGTTGCAATGGGCCGACCTGGATGGCAGCGGCTGCCCCGCGCTGATCTATGTGCACAATGACCGCGTTGAGATTTATGACAGCCTTGGCGGTAATGGCTTCGCCGCCGTACCGCGGGTAATCGCACTGCCCATGTGCATTGCCACACCGGACCAAGTCTCATTCGCCAATGTCTACGGCGTCAGCGAGTGTCTGCTGGTGCGTCAGGAACTGCCCGCCGCCGTGCAATGGGTTTATGATTTTTGCAGTGCCGGCAAACCGTACCTGCTAGGCACCATTGCTGATCCCATGGGCAGCACCACAGTGATGCGCTATGTCAGCTCAACCCGTTTCTATCTTGAGGACAAAGCCGCGGGCCACCCTTGGGTCACCCGCTTACCCTTCCCGCTGCAACTGGTCGCCCAACAAGAAATCATCGATCCGATCTCGGACACTCAACTGATCACCACCTTTAACTACCATCACGGCTACTACGACACCGCCGAACGTGAGTTCCGTGGATTCGGCATGATTGAGCACACAGACGTGGCACTGCCGATAGGTCGCGGGCGCACTGCGGCGCTGCAAGAGTCGGTGCGCGCAGCCGATGGCGGTGAGATTGGCGCACCGACGTTGACACGAGAGTGGTATGAACTCGGTGTTTGGGAACTTGAGGAGGATCTGCAAGCCGCTCGTGCGCGCGAATTTTTCGCCCTGGACAGCCAGGCTTTCCCGCAGTTACAGACACGCTACGTACTTGGCATCCACGAAAATACCAACGCACAAGCACAGCGTCAGGCCAGGATCATTGCCGCAGGCACGTGTATACGGCGCGAATTATTCGCGCTCGACCCCGTGCTCAATGAGCGCGTACCGTTCCGCGTGCAGCAGTCGGCGTGTACGGTCACGTTGCTGCAAGCCCCCTCCGATACGCCGCCACAACACCTTCAAGCCCCAGACTTCGTGCCCTATGGCGTGTTCTTTAGCCATGAACGCGAAACAGTCGACAGTGAGTACGATGGCCTCGCACACGATCCGCGTATCAATCACACGCTCACCCTTGACCTGGACAACTACGGCAACGTCACCCGCCATTGCACCATCGCTTATGCGCGACGTTACTGTGCCCAGCAAATCGACGAACAAACCTTGCAATACGTAATGTGCGAAACGACCGATTTTATGCCTGCGCGCGACACGGCACACAACTTGCTGATCGGTTTGGCGACTGACCAGCGCAGTTACCACATCGAATCGGGTGCCCTCGATGCCCCCACGCTCGCAGCTCGCTACTACGCGTTCGACACCATCGCAGCTGCGTGTATCAAGGCGCTTGCCGGGCCTGTTTCGCTCTACGGGACTAGCCCTGCCCCAGGATCAACGGCGCAGTTACTGTCCTGGCAGCGTACGTTTTATCTGGAGGACAGTGGCGCGCACACAACCTCGCCATTGCCAGCCATGCAGGCTCTGATGGTACGCACTGAAACGGCGGCGTTTGCCGATACCGCCATCACCGCCCTTTTCGCCGAATTACCGATGCCGGGTGGATTGACAGGCTTTCTGAGCGACCAAGCGGGCTACCGTTTAGCACCGCTCGAAGGTTTATGGTGGGCGCCGCACGACAGCATCCATTACGGCAACAGCAGCCAATTCTATCGCCCACTCGAAACACGCGACGCCTTCGCCCAAAATGACACGGCTCGCTCGGGAACCATTACTGCATTCACCTACGACCCAGATTGGCTCTTCGTCACGCGTATCAAGCACAGTGGCCGCGACAGCGATGTTATGCCACACCTGACAACGGTCGATGCCGTCGACTACGCTGGCCCCGAACCGCGCCGCATGACGGTGAATGGACTGACCACCGAAACGGCGCGAGACCCGCTCGGCCAGGTGGTTGCGGTGTCCTACCATGGCAACGAATGGCGCAACGGTGTCGTTTGCCCTACAGGATTTTCGCCCATCAGCGACACTGCCTGGTATGACTGGCCCGAGCCAGCCAGCCTTGAAATCCTGACAGCAGACCCCGGCAGCTATTTACGCGGAGCGGCTCACTATTATTTCGCAGACGACCATGCCTACGTCAGTGGCCGCGGCCCGGTTGGCTCCATCAGCCTTGATGCCGAACGATATCCCGATGCGGCCACACCCGACACACCTGCAAGTGGGTTGCGCATGGCCATCACGTATCAAGACGGCATGGGCCGAGCCGTACACACCAGGACCCTTGCAGAACCCGGCGACGCCATTCTTTGCGACGCCACCGGGGCGCCAATCCTGAGTGGTGGCTTACCCAGCATTGGCCACGCCGCCGCACGCTGGCGCTGTACGGGCCGGGTGCGCCGCAACAATAAAGGCCAGGCTTTCGAGATCTACAAGCCTTACTTCGCCACCACGTGCCTGTACCCACCCGATCCTGCTGCGTTCGACTCCATAGGGCCGCCAGAAACCTATATTCATGATGCACTGGGCAGACTGTTGCGAGCGGCGCGACCTTTCGGTGCCTTACGCGATGCGTTTTACTCACGCAAGGACTACGGCCCATGGTCAGAAACCACCTATGACGAAAACGATACGATCAAAGATTCGCCCTACTATCAGAACTACCTGTCGGGACAATTGACGTTGCCGTCGTGGGCGGTCGATGCACTCTTGAAAGCCGCCGCTTTTGATACCACCCCCTCAACCGTGCACTTCGATACCCTTGACCATCCGGTACGCAGCGTCGAGCGCACAGCGCCCGATGCCCCCTTAATGCTCACCACCCACCGCACGTTCAGTGTGCAGGGATTTGCGCTGTCGGTTGCTGACCCACGGCTATCCGATGAGGAAAGGGTCAACTCGCGCACCGTTTACAGCATGTCAGGCAACGCTCTGAAAACCTTCAATGCGGACGCAGGGACCTACTGCACCTTGCATGATATTAACGGCGCGCTGTGCTACCAGTACGACGGCCGCGCATGCGTGATGATTCCAAGTTTCGACAGTCGACACCGAGTTACGGCAACGTCAGTCTGGCCGGGACCCGATGCTAACCGAACGCTCACTTGCGGGCCGCTGGTAGCCGAACGCATGATCTACGGTGACAGCCTCGACAGCGCTGCACATTCGCCCATCGAGCAGGTCGTTGAGCGCAACCTGTTCGACCGGCCGTTCATCGTCTATGACGGGGCGGGACGCCAACAAAACAACGCATACACCTTGCTCGGACAGCCGATGGACTCATCCGTGCGGGTGCGTGCACGCTACCAGGACACCGCCGACTGGCGTAGTTCGGCCAACAATTGGCCTGGGCTTTTTTCCGATCTTGAGCGTCAAATGGCCACTGACGACCTGGCCGGTGCGCCTGATAAATCACCGGAATCAGTGACACGATTCACTTACAACGCCTTAGGGCAAACGGTAACGACGGTTGATCCTCACGTAAACGTCCAGCGAGTGGCCTACAACGTGGCGGGCTTACCAGACGGCACCTGGTTCACCGCCGCTGGTGAAGTCGAACGCGTGGTGATGACCGGGCTGGCCTATGACATCCACGGCCAGCAGATTGGCGGCTCCTGCGTGAACGCGGCAAATACACCGTTCATAACGGTCGCTCTCGCTTACGATCCCGATACACAGCAGATGACTGGTATCAGAACAACCCGCGCCAAAGACGGGCAAGACCTTCAAAACCTTGTGTATTGGTACGACCCTGTCGGCAATGTCACCCATATTGAAAACAAGGCGCAGGGCGCAGTGCCCTCCCTGCCTGAGGGGGTGTCGCTTGATCAGGATTACACCTACGATGCGTTGTACCGGCTTACTCAATCGACCGGTATTGCGCTGCAAAGCCTCAGCCTTGCCGACGCCATGGGCGGTGTTTTCAATCCATTTTTTGCATCGACAGCTGCTGCCAATTACACGCTGGGCTATACCTTCGACAATGGCGGTAACCTCTGCACCACGCGATTCAGCGCCGGGGCGAATGCGTGGTGTGCTGAGCTGACTGTTGCACCAGACTCCAACCGGGGTGCCGTACTGAAAACCGGCGAATCTGCCACGGCGGTACACACCTGGTTCGACGACAACGGTAATCAGGTAAAAACGCCTGATGACCGTCCAATCCAATGGAATTGGCATAACCAGATCGCATCAATCAACGTGGGCGAAACAGTCGACAACGCGCGAGCAGGCGCCGACTACTTCTCCTACTCTGGCGCCGCCTATCGGCGACGCAAAACATCGGTGTCAGGCACAGCAGGCAACACGCAGGTTGAGGACCAGTTCGATTTTGGCAGTTTGCAGGTCAGTTGCTTAACCGTTGAGGGCCAATGCTCGGTCCAATTACGGCGTACACGCCAAAAGCACGGCAACCACCTCACGTTTGAGCGTCTGGAGTGGAGCAATGCGGCTCCCGACACAGGCCTGCCCACCGCACAGGAACGCTACCAGTTGGCCGACATGCTGGGGTCGGCGGTCATGGAAGTTGACGGGGAGGGAAACCTGCTCACCTATGAACACTATGCAGCCAACGGTGCAACCCTGTTCGCTACAGGGCAAAGCACGGCTCAAGCTCAACTTAAGCGCTTTCGTTACTCCGGCGAGGAGCGCGATCAAACCAGCGGTTTATATTTTTACGGTGCGCGATATCTGGAACCGTGGACGGGTCGTTGGCTCAGTCCCGACCCGGCGGGCGACATTGATGGTCCCAACCGTTATGCCTTCGTCGGCGGAAACCCCGCCTCCCATATCGACATAGGTGGGCTGGCTGTAAGCCAGAGGTGGAAATATAGAAAAAAACACAACCCCAGGAAAGTCAGCGCCCACAAGAGCGGTATGAAGCTCAAGCGCCCCAGTTTCACCTCAAGCGCCAACAAAATTAAGGTGAAGGGGACTGATCTTTCTCACCGTAGTTCGTGGGAGACCATCCGTAATTACACTGAAAGGTACAAAAATAAAGCGCTGAGCAAAAAATCATTTGTCGCCGTCATGTCATCGATCGCACCTTCACTGGGCACGAGTATTACTCAGTACGCGAGCAGCTCAATGAGCCCGGATCTCACCCACACCCTGCTACGCGACATGAACAGTGCCAGCGAGAATTTGCGCGCTGGGCATAGCGGCCGCAATCGCTCGATAAAGGGCCGCTTTGACAGTGGGGTCCAGGCGTCATCCTCGAAAAATCGCTCACGATCGCCTTCACCGGTCTCCAAGCGTCAGATCCACACGCAGTTAGAACATGGCCAGGAGGTCATATTTTTTACCCGAGGGTCAAACATCGAGTCGTCCCAGCTTCTTGGCATCAGCGTCAAGGATATGCAGTCGAGTCTTGAGGACAGCCTGAAACGCAGCGTGACAGTTACGCACAAAGGCAACGAAGCCATATTCAAATAACAACCGGCAGGCCAGTAGGCGGCGTTACGACGCAGAACACAAATGACTTATTGAAATATAAGCGACGACCCAACAACCAACTTTCATTAAGCCATGCCCTGCCTTTATTACAACCTGTCCTTCACCCTGCGCTGACAGAACAGAACCGCACACCCAAAATACTTCAAACTATAAACGATATCTCCTAATAACTTAACGGCACGATCTGACCCGACCCACGTGTAACCCAGTGTTAGTTTCAAGTGCCCTCGTGGATACCCCGCTTGGCTCACTGGAGTTCATGAACATGCACAGCCCTTCCGCACTGCTATTGTCACTGGCCAGCAATGCAGGTCCTCCCGCACCTGACAGACTCAACTTTGAAGCGGCCATGCAGCACATGCGCCTCTATTCAATATTTGATGTAGTCCGCCTGTCTAAGTCTGAATTCATCGAAAGCGTCTCTCAATATTGTGATGAAGATGCCGGCCAGGTCTACGAGACCGCTGTCAGTTATGCCGCGCAAATTGAGTTTCATCACCGCGAACAACGTCACTCAACCACGGATAAAAATCGCAGTAAACGCAAGACTTCAGCCACAGAACAATACGGAGCCTCCTATACCACGTTGTTCGAAGATACCGGCAGCGAAGTGTGCTCCGGGGATTCCCTTGCAGCACTTGATTCTCCGGCTGCGTATGTGCGGGCTTTGTATTTATTTGCACTGGACATCGAGAAAACAGGAAAAGGGCTGCACCCGAAAAACACCCTTGATGCACGTCGCCCGACGTTGAAAGACATGGTCATCGACTTGGATGCGGTGAACCACCGGCTCCCGATGCTAACGCTGGTGAACGAGACTTTACAAACACACATCCAATTGCATCTGGCGAATAACACACCGGTATATGGCACCAGGAGCGTCGAGGAGGTGCTGGCAGAAAAGCGATTTCCCTTCACGCTCCCCTTCTATCTTCCTCGCGAACAATGCGTATTGGGTTTAACAGGCTACAGGCCAATGTTGGGAGAAATAAACTACAAAATCAGCACGACGTTACCCATAAATCAGCAGGCCGCCACCGGTTATGGAAAAGTACAAAAAAACAGCCTGGAAGCTCAAAAATTACTGTCCACACTCAGCCCGCAGCAATACAAAATACTCATAGAAGCCGAAGCTGACGAGCGTACAAAAGACCTATTTATTCAGCAAAACTTCAACTCAACGCTTGAACACCTGAGCACGCTTTCGCACTTCATGGAAAGAACCGAACTCAATACCGAAGCGCTTCACGAAGTACTGTCTGTCGAAACGTTCACCCCCATAAAATCAGTGAATGTAACGACATCAGCACCACACGACACCGAACATTACAGCCACTTTTTAACGATGGGCATACGCCTTGATAAAACACACAATACCCAGCAACTGATTGGACTTGACGTGACACAGCTTGACCGTTTGCAGCGTGTCATTCGGCTGCACCGCTGGACTAACATGTCCATCAGCGATTTAAAATTATTGTTGCACAGTACCGTGCGAGCCCAATCACTCTCTGCGCCTTTCACCCTCAATGAGCACAGCGTACGGGCATTAGGGGTTTACCGTTACTTAAGTCAGCGCTATACCCTGAACGTCGATGAATTTTGCGCCTTGCTGCACCGTCTGCCCATTCATGCCAAGGCACAATCGGCTTCGTTGTATGACCGTGTGTTCAATAACGATCAACTGTTCAATGCCTCACTTCTACTGGACGACAGCCCTTTAAACCTTGTCAGCCCTGACCCCGATTCATTGAGCTGTTTGTCTAAAATCGGCGCGAGCCTTGCGCTCAGCCCTACGCCAGACTCACTGGGCGTACTGTCTAATCAGGTTCAGAAGTATATACCCTCCCCCAAAAAAGACTTGCTCACCCTGTCGAGCTTTTATCGTCAGGCACGGATAGCCATGCTCTTCAATTTATCAGTCAAAGAAAGCGTGCAACTGGCTGAATTATTGGGCGGTGTCAGCCACAGCAAACAACTGACCGTCCCGACGCTGCGAAGTACCTTGACGCCTTCCGCTCCCGACCTGCTCGACGTGCTTATGCAAATGGACTGGGCCACCCAGTGGTTTAAACAGGCCGATACCAGCATTCAAAAAGTTCGTCATCAATTAAGACTTGAAACGTCACAGTCGCCCTCTGCCATAAATGAATATGCCCAGCAGCTGGACGCCGCCTTTATTGAGTTAGAACGCTGCCTGTTGGCCGACGAAGAAATACCTGGAAGTAGTTTAAAATCAACACTCGCATCAGCAAACATCAAGTTTAGCCAAGGCCAAATACTTGCCAAGTGCTTGCTTAAAAACTTCCCGTCTTTACCCGAGTACCTTGATCCGGATAAATCACTCCAGGGACTAGAGTCGGCGGCAGAGAAGTTGGCTGACGGCATTAAAGAGCCTCAAGCCAAAGAAGCAGTAATAGTGGCTATTGTAAGCACACTGAAACCCTTTTTATCGCAAGCCTATCAACGTCTGCTGCCCTGGAAAGGCCATCTCTGGAAGGTATTCCAAGACACCACCACGCCCGAAACGAGCGAACTATTTACTACAGTTTACAAACACGCAACGTACAACATGGCCAATGCATTGGGCAACTCTGACACGCGCAAGCAGTTAAAACACAGCTTGCTGGCGATGCCTGGCGCCGTTACTGCCCTGGCATTGCCGCTCAGTACTGCGGCTCTACAGGTTTTTTTGCTAAACCCGCACTGGTTGGATAAAGCGAATAACAAAGAGGCTCAATTAAAACTGACATTCACGACACTGTACCTTTTTCAACAACTCAAACAGATGACTCAAACCTACCCCATCACAGAGAGTGATCTAATAAATTACTTACAATTCGCCAATGGGCTGGACGGCACGACAGAGACCGACACCAGTCTGCGCTTAAGTCGATTACTGGGCTGGGCCGTCAGTGAAATCCAATCCCTCCTGCGCGAAGTTAACTGGACACGGGTTCAATCTGTCGCACAACTGGAGTGGATCGTTCGATGCCAACACACTTCCAATACCACAGGGCTGTCAGCGGAAATATTATTGACCGCGACAAACTTGGACGTGGATGCCCCAGGCGATGAGTGGGTACGCGTCGGCGAAGCTGTCATGGCGACGGCTGTTTAACTTCCTAATATCTAGAAGGGTTCAAGAATGAACATGTCGCATGGTCTCAAACAGCAACTCAATGAAAGGCTACGGGACGCTCAGCTGTCCTTCTATCTACATGAAGTCGATCCTGCGGGTGAGAAACCGCCAACAGACAACACACTCCTGCCTGGAAGAACAGCCGATGAGTTATATGCGCACTGGCTATTGGATGTGCAAATCAGCCAGTCCGTTCCCACCAGCCGAGTGGCGTGCGCGACAGAGAGTTTACAACAGTACATCAATAGTATTTCTATTGGTGTTGAGCCAGGCTACGACATTCAGGGCATGACACCAAAACAGATTCATACCTGGGAAAACAGCCTGTACAGTTATTCTGTGTGGCACGCAAGCCAGCAACTGCGGCACTTTCCTTCTAACTATCTAAGCCCCACGCTCCGCCAGAATAAATCAGACATTTTTCAACAATTGGAAAATGATATAAATCAATCCCGCCTACAGCAAAGCCATATCGACACCGCGGTACAACGCTACCTGGGGCGTCTTGAGGAAATCATTAACCTACACACGATCAATGGGTATATCGATGGCACTGCCGAGAACATGGCAGACAGCACCTACTATTTAATTGCAAAGTCCAAAGGCAGCAACACCTATTATTACCGCTCCTTGAACATGCGTTCACCCACCTATTCAACAACCACTGAACGAGCCGCGCAGGACTCATTAAACTACCCGGCCCCAGGCGCATGGTCAGACTGGATGGATGTCCCCCTCCCTGCTTCGGAGGATATCCCGCTACAAAGTATTCGCCCTGTGTGCTTTAACAATCGTTTGTTCGTCATTTGGGCCCAATGTACAAAGCCTCAATTCAGCCACCAGGAACTGCCCGCCCTCATCGGTGAAATCGACTACAAGAACCCTGACAGACTTTTGCGTTTTGGCCGGTACTACACCCGATTACGCCTGCATTATTCGTATAAAAAACTGGATGGGAGTTGGAGTTGCCCCCAAGTGTGCATTGATGAAAATTGCACCAGCAAGTCACTGAATGCTTTAACGCCGCAAGATTTAATGTCTTCGATCCGAACGGTCGCCGTCTTGAACTCAAAAACGACGCCCGCGACCTTATTCTTAGGTTTGGCAAGCCATTTCGATGCCCAAAACCAACCGCTGCACGCCAATCACCGTACCAATGGCGCAAACTTTAACTTTTCTCATGCCGTACAGATGGACAGCCAGTTTAATATTTCTCCACTGGTCTCATCGGGATCGCTTAGCAGCTTAGTCCGGTTTTTTCCAAGCTACCTGGCGGTGGACGCCAATCGCTACCTGATCACATTTGCGAAACATAACGAAGAAAACTTACAGTTCCATGCCCCCGCGAGTGACATTGTAAGTTTCAAAGCCCATAACCTGACTTCCCCCCATGTCAAAGCAGACAGATGGAACTATAACGGCACACAGGACCATATCAACAATACGCCCGAGCGTATTGGTTTGACATTTAACAAAACTACATCAACGCTGGAAATCAGCTCCTCGCTGGACACATCCTTTCCCTCTATCAAAACCGTCACATTGCACGCCGAAGAAGCAGCGTCAAGCCTCACCATCACGTTGGCTGTCGAGGTACCACAAAATGGGGGAGCAAGCCGCATTGCCTTATATAAGAACGCCTCTTTATCTTTACGCCACCCAGGTTCAAATCCCGTCTTCAATGAACGCTTAACGCTTTCAATCACATGCAATAAAACAAAAATTGCCTTTCCCGACATCATCACCCACCTGCAAAAAAAAGAATCATCATCCATTACTGAAAGAGTTTCAAAGCTGTCATATAACGATAATGTCTTCGAAGCGTTTGACCTTGAAGACCTGACAATCCCGGCGATTTTTTTCAACCATTTATTTGCCACGGAAGATACCACTTACTCGGCCAACCTTTCCTTTAGTAGCGATCAAACTCATCAGCCGATCCACTTTAAGGCCCTTAGGATCAAACGCTCTAACCGGACTTACAGACAAATAATACTGACACCCCATCAAGTGGAATCATCGAGTCACTACCCAAGACACGTGCACATCACCAATACGCACCTTGTGGGAGGCCCCAATGGAATGCGCCGAAACCTGGAAGGCGGATTGACATCGTTAACAGCAGGCCAAATCCATACAGCGCAGCTGAGCATAGACCCTTATATGCTGATGCAAACCGACACCCTGAACATTCATATATTCCATGGCGTCTTGATTCGAGAACAAAATATCGACGATTCCGACTCAATCATTTTGGGGTATGCGCTCAAAGCATTTGAGGTGACGCTCAATGCCCGCGCCCGAAGCGATATACCTATGGGGCCTAAAATCAGCCGCCTTGCATCGACCGACAACGGCACAGCAGAGTTTTTGGATTTCAGCACCTCTTCCATTCCAAAGTCCGACCCGTCAAATAGCCTCAATCTGCCCTTCATACGCCTCAACACCGGCCTTGCTGATAAGTTAACCCGCGCAGCGAATGTTGATATGGCGAGTGTATTTTCCTTATCAAACCTCCCTCTGATGGACCCGTCACTCCCCCCTGGCGGCCCCCATAAACCTGCCGACTTTCATGGCGCTTACGGTAAGTACTTATGGGAGTTATTTCTTTATTTACCTTGGCTCATTACTCATCGTTTACACACCGAGCATCGCTATGCCGAGGCCGAGTCATGGCTTAAATACTTATTCGACCCCAGCCGTAATCAGCCAACTGCGCCGCATACCCAGGCCTATTGGGGGCTAACAGCACTGACGCCCGCGTACTCAGAACCCAGTTATGCTCGCGACAACCCTCTGGACCCAAATCAAATTGCACTCAGCGCACCGGTCTACTTTCGTCAGGCATTATTTTTGTTGTACATCGATATTTTGCTCAATCGGGGAGATGCGGCTTATCGACAGATGACCGCAGAGAGCCTATCTGAAGCCAAGCTCTGGTATGTACGCGCCAAGCGTTTGCTTGGACCCTTGCCAGAGATCAGCAAGATTGAGCCGTGGTCAACTATTACGCTGGCGACATTGGCTAGCCGACCTGATAGCGCCCTGCGTGAGACGGAGCGCATGGCATTGCAACCTGATTCTGGCCTGCCGCCTCTCGCGCGAGAAACACTGGGCGCGCAGCACTACATGCCTCTGGACACACCGGACTTGTGCGCCCCTATAAATAACGACCTCTTGATGCGCTGGAAGAAAATTGACGCGCGGTTGCACAACCTGCGCCAGCATCTGGACATAACCGGTAAACCGTTACATATACCGCTGTATGTCGCGCCTCTGGCACCCCGTGGCCTGCTTGCTCTTTATAGCCAGGGACACATGACGGGGAGCACCTCGAGCCGCACGCGCCAGCCTGTCCATGTGGGGCATTATCGCTTTCACGTGATCTACGCACAGGCAATGGCCGCTGTCGACAACCTGATCCTGTTTGGCAACAGTCTGCTGTCAATGATTGAGCGTCAGGAACAGGCCGCGCAAGTAGAGCTGCAACACCAGCATGTTTGGCAGCTTGCTGCACATGCACTCGAACATCACGCGCACAGTGTTCGGGTGGACGAACAAAACCAACTGGCGTTATTAGCCGGTCAACGAATAGTCGAAGCGCGTATCACCCACTTTGAGCGACTGCTTAAAGAGCGCATCAGTTCTGCCGAACACGTGGCGACTCAGGAACTGCAAACCAGCGCATCGTTAGAAAGCGTGGCTTTTGGACTGCAAGCCGCAGCAGGGCTGGCCATAATCCCTCCCAATATTTTTGGCACCTCCAATGGCGGATGGCGGCTTGAAGGTGGCTTCTATGCCGTCCAGGCCGGCGTGCAACTTCTGGCCAATGAAAAGCGCGCCAATGCTAATCATCTGGACCGTAATGAACTGTTCAACCGCCGTGCGCAGGAGTGGGAGCATGCGCTGGATCAGTCACGTCTTGAGTTGTCACAAGTGAAGGCGCAGGTTCAAGCGTATGCCGAACAATCCAATAGCACCCGTTTGCAATTGCAATCGACAGCCACCGCACTCAGTCAAGCCAAGATCGCCTACGACTTGCTTAATAAGCGATTCACTGCGCCTCAAATGTATCAATGGCTCAGCGCCCAGCTGTCGACATTTTATTTACAGGCCTATGACGCGGCACTTGCGCTGTGCCTGGACGCTCAAGCGTGCTGGCAGTACGAGCGGGCAGAGTCGAGTCGAACATTCATTCACACAGCCAATTGGAATAACCATCACCGCGGGTTCACCGCAGGGGAAACGCTAAAACTCAGCCTTATCACCATGCACACCGCCTACCTTCAACACAATCAACGCGCGCTGGAGATCACAAAAACGGTTTCATTGCGTCATTTGCAGGCAAAAGATACTTCCGCCACGTTGAACATGTCGTGGCCAGAAATCAGCGCGTCGTTGAAAACCAGGGGAACCGTTGCATTTGAAATAACCCAAGCCATGTTTGACGCCGATTATCCGGGTCATTACCTGCGACGAATTAAAAGCATCAGCGTCTCACTCCCCGCAACGCTAAGTCCTTATGAAGATATTCGCGCCACCTTGACTCAAACCTACAGCACGATTCAGACCTCGCAGAACGCTGACTTTGCTTATCCCAACCTGCGTGTCAGAGAGCAAATCGCTTTATCGACCGGATTAAATGACAACGGGTTGTTCACGCTCAACTTTGAAGGTGACGATCGATATTTGCCGTTCGAGTACACCGGGGCAGTCTCACGCTGGATCTTGTCGTTCCCTAACCCTGCCGCCCAGCAGTCGATGCTCGACTCCCTCAGTGACGTCATCGTTCATGTGCGCTATACCGCCAAAAGCGCAGGAGAGCGCGTATGACACAACAACACGCCAGCGTTGAGACTTTCATGCCGTCGCTGCCCAAGGGCGGAGGTGCCATCCAGAGCATCGGTACGGGTTGGGGTGCCATAGGAGCGACCGGTGGAGCCTCATTCAGCGTGCCTTTGCCCATTTCTTCAGGGCGGGGGTTCGCCCCAACCCTGAGTCTCAATTACAGCAGTGCACTGGGTAACGGACCTTTTGGCCTTGGCTGGACAGCATCACCCGGCAGTATCAGGCGCAACACCGATCGCGGCGCACCTGATTATGATGCAGACAAGGCGTATGTAGGCCCCGGGGGTGGCGAACTGAGTCCGGAGAAAACTGAGGCAGGGACCGTCAAAACCACATCAACGACACAATTCAATACCCTGCAACTGAACACCTCTTTTACCGTTACACGTTATTTTCCACGCGTTGAAACAACCTTTTCGCGCGTTGAACACTGGTCGTCCAGCGCCGATCCCGGGGGGTTCTGGCTGGTACAAAGTGCCGATGGAACCCTGCACTTTTATGGCAAAACCCGCAGCGCGCGGTGCTTTGACCACAGTGCAGTGCAACATGTCGCGGAGTGGTTACTTGAAGAAAGTCTGTCCCCTCTCGGTGAACAGATTTACTACGACTATAAACGTGAGGTTCCGAGCGCAGAGGCTGAGCTGCCTCGTGACTTCCGCAGCCAGTGCTATCTGAAACGGATTTGTTACGGCAACCTCCAGGCAACGTCTGACCTACAGTTGTGGTCATCTGATGTGCTCGCCGACAAACAATGGCATTTTGAAATGTGGTTTGACTACGGGGAACGCTCAACCAGCTTGAGCCAAGTACCGGGCTACACCGAGCAACAAACGTGGCAGTTACGCCCCGATCCGTTTTTTAGCTACGTGTACGGCTTTGAGCTGGGAAGCCGTCGCCTGTGCAAACAAATTCTCACGTTCCATTATTTCCCCCTGGAAACAGCGCTGGGGCCAGAACCTGTGCTGGTAAAGCGCATGCTCCTTGAATATAAAACCAGCGGGCTGGGGGCCAGCTTTCTGAGCGCGTTCCATAGCCAAGCCTTCGATGCGGCGGGTGTTACCAAGTACTGGCCGCCGCTGGAGCTGACCTACAGCTCATTCGAGCTAACGGCTGACCCGGCGCGGTATCAGCCTTTTCAAGCCCTGCAAGGGCCAGGCGATGGGCAACGCTATCAAATGGTCGACTTGTACAGTGACGGCTTGCCGGGTGTGCTTTATGGTCACGACAGACTGTGGCAATACCGTGAACCCGTCAGAGACACTCATGGGACTCACACCGATGCGGTGGTGTATGGCCCGCTGCAAACGCTGCCCACGATGCCTGTCAGCGATAGCCGTGAATCCTTGCGCCAGCGGTTGGCCGACCTCAATGGTGATGGGCAGTTGGACTGGATCCTCGCCCAACCCGACATGAGTGGTTTTTTCACTTTGAACTCGCGCAGGCGCTGGTCGGATTTCGCGACGTTCGCGGCGCTTCCCGTGGAGTTCTTTCACCCTCAGGGGCAACTGGCCGACCTGATGGGCAATGGTATTCACGACCTTGCCCTTATTGGTACCCGCAGTGTCCGGCTCTACATCAATCAAGGGGATCAGGGGTTTACGCCTGGGCGTGAAGTCCCTCACCCAGTGGATGATGATGCGCTGCCAGTAATCGGTCATTCACCCTCAGAACTGGTGGCCTTCAGCGACATTCTGGGCAGCGGGCAACAACACTTGATTCGTATTCGCCACAACGAAGTAAAGTGTTGGCCAAACCTGGGTCGCGGGCGTTTCGGCAAGGGCTTTGTGTTTGCCCGCCTGCCTTTCAGTTACGCGCAGTTCGATGCTTCACGGGTTGTAATGGCTGATCTGGATGGCTCAGGCGCCGTGGATTTGATTTACCTTGAGCCCGAACACGCGTTGATTTTCATGAACCTGTTTGGCAATGGCCTTGAAGCCTCCCCCCTGCATTTGCCATGGCCTCAAGGCGCGCGTTATGACAGCAGCTGCCGGGTCAGCACCGCAGACCTTCAAGGGTTGGGATGTTCGAGCCTGATTGTGTCGATCCCCCATGCCACGCCTGCACATTGGCGTTACGACTTTGTCAGCAGCAAGCCATATTTACTTACTGCCAGCGATAACAATATGGGCGCCAGTGGCACATTGACTTACCGCAGCAGTGCCCAAGAGTGGCTGGACGAAAAACAAGAGCGCTCACAAGCAAAAAAACCTTCAATTTGTGGTGTCCCCTTCCCATTGCATCTGGTGACCCAACAGCAACAACACGATGCCATAAGCGGCAACCGCTTAACCCGGCGATTCCAATACCGCGAAGGTTATTACAATGGGCACGAACGCAAGTTCCAGGGCTTCGGCTTGCTGCTAGAGACCGATACAGATACGCAGCTATCCGCCACTCTCACCACAACTGCTCAGCACACTGAACCTCTCATGAGCAAAACCTGGTTCCACACCGGCAAGGCGACGGACCTGCTGCGCAGTGATTACTTCAGCCTGGATGCAAACGCTCATCCACTGGGGTACACAGCATTCAGCCGTCTGTCCGGCGATCAATCACACGACACACTCATTAAAGCCTCTGGTATCGCGGACGTTGTGCAGGAGATCAATCATGCACTGGCTGGCTTGGTATTACGCCAAGAGGTATATGCCGCCAAAGACCCGCGCTCTACAGCCGTCCCCTACTCAGTCAGCCAGCAGCGCTACCTGATACGCCAGGTCAACAATCACGCCTCCATGCTGGCACTGAACCTTGAGACCATCAGTTACCGCTACGAACGTGAGGCCGCTGATCCCGCCTGCCAGCACACGATCAATTTGCGCTGGGATGCTTATGGCGATTTGACTCACAGCGTCACGGTACATTACGCACGCCGTAAAACACCTCTCGATGCCTCTCCATTCACAGATACCTATCAGGCACAGTGGTGGCAGGACACTCATGACTCAGCGCAACAGTCGTATTACCTGACAGAGACCAGAAGCCAGTCGATTCATCTGGACAATCCTCAGCGTTGGCGTTTGCACTTGCCCTACCGGCAGCGAACCAACGCTCTGGTACTTGCCAAAGGCAACACCCCCCAAGCATTGACCCCCCAGCGAATCAGTTATGAGCACTTCATTGATGAGCACGCTGACGCGCCTCTGGGAGTTCAAGCGCAACGCACATTGGTAAGTTTGTCTACACAATATTACCGAGGTGTTCAAGCCTCTAAAGCGCTCCCTTCCGGGCAAGCCAGTTTTCAGGCCTTGGCCGATCACACTGAAACAGCGGAACTTGATGAGCATTCGCTTAAAGCCTACGAAGACATCCCGCAGCTGCCTGGCGCCGAACCTTTCGACCTGGAGAGCGCTCTGACGCAAGCGCACTATCATCGGATGTCACTGTTTTTACCTGAACCCGCGACCGCGACACCCATTTGGTCTATCAAAAAAAACTTTACCCGTTACAACGCCGCACAAGGTTTTTACCGGGCATACGGTGTTCGCCCAACCCAAAGTCATGGCGTAACCCATTTCCAGCACGATCGCTACTACTGTCAGATCGCCTCTGTCAAAACCGCGGATGGCTGCATGACGAAAGTCCAATACGACTATCGACTGTTACTGCCTGTAAACATCACCGACCCGCAAGGCACTCAGCAACAAGCACGGTATGACGCGTTTGGCCAATTACGCGCCACCAGTTTTTTCGGTCAGGAACGCGGTCAGCCCGCAGGCTTCAAGCCCTTGTCAGACTACCGCCCCCCTGAAGACGACAGCCCGGACAACGCAATCAAAAACCCTGAAAGCGCGCTATTGAACGCTGCCACCGCCAGCTTCTACAACCCGTTCAGCTGGATGGGGTATGTACCTCCCTCTGCCCAACGTCTGCACTGGATCACTCAAGGCTACTTGCTGCCCAACGGATACGTTCGCGAGCATGCACGCAACCTGACACTGGACATGGGTAACCCCAGCGATAAGCAGTTTTATGATCAGCTACAAAAAACTCAGCGTGAGCCGGTGCATTCAGTCGTGTTGCAGGCAGATCGATACCCCGCCAACGCCGATGAGCCAGCGCCCCTTATCCGCATCAACCTGAGCTGTAGCGATGGGTTTGGCCGACTCCTGCAAACCAAGCAGCTAGCCCCTGGCGGCATTGCGTACAAGGTCAATACCGACGGAGCACTTGAAGTGGACTCAGCGGGCAGGCCTGCGCTTGAGCAGAGTGAACGGCGCTGGCGGGTGAGTAGCAGGGTCGAATACAACAACAAAGGTCTGGCCATTCGCAACTATCGCCCTTACTTCGCCGACCAGCATCGCTACATCAAGGATGAGTCACTGCGCAAGAGCGGTTACAGCGATCAAGTGTTCTACGATGCGTTGGGTCGTCCAACGCACACCCTCAATGCGCGCGGCGATTTGAGCCGGCAAACCTATTGCACGTGGTACACCATTTCAGAAGACGAAAACGACACCTACGGCCTGGAGCAGAATCTCCCGAGCGACTAGCCAACATGGCCCAACCCGGCAACCGTCAAAGATGCTCATGGCGGTTGCCGGCTAAACCGATTTCGCTGGTCATCAGTGCGGGTTGCGGATGCCGGCCACCCGGTAGCGATTACCGCCCAGGCGCTCAAACATCAATCGATACGCCCCACGCCCACGCGTGCGCCTGTATCCGTGTAGATCAGCAGACCACAGAGCATCCGCATGTTGATGCCAGTTGACTGCGCGGAAACGCCCTTGACGAACATGACTGATGGCCAAAGCAATACTGCGTCCTTCTGCCCCTACAAGCAGGTGAGCGACAGCCGAATCGTCAACACTTATTGCCGCAGGCTCTTCGGTTAGCGCTTGGGCAGAGGTCTGAGGCTCTGAACTTGGCAGATGCGCAGCTTGCTTTTGCAGGCGCTGACGCGACAGTTTCGTCAACGGAACGACTTCGTGCGCGCCACTGCCACCGAGGGCCGAGGTACTGGGGGCCTGGGACACGTTGCGCGCACGAAGCAAAACGCTGTGTACACCCAGCTGTCTTAGTTTTTGGCTGGGTGGCCTGCCTGTCGACACCGCCGTGAGCAAACTGTTTTTGGTGGCGATAGGTCCGACATACCCGTAAATATCACCGGAGGCCGTGGGATGAATCGCCATGGTTAACCCCAGGTCGGCAGAACTTCGTCTGTTGTAGAAAAAGTTCACCAATTTGACGGTCTCCGCATTACTCAAGCCGCCTTGCTGGGCGAGCTTCAAGGCGTCGTTAGTCACATCCGAGGCAAACTCAACTTCCTCTGCTTGCGCCTCACTCTGACTCAACAGTGGCTGTTGCTCCGGTGCTATGAACTCTTGTAAGCGGTTCAAGACAAACAGGACGGACATCGACAACGCTCCCACACTGGCTCCCGAGACCGCCGCATCAAAAAATGCCCCCAAAACAAAACCCAGCAGGGCAAACAAGACGATCAGGGACAAGCCTGCAATCACTCGGTAGCCTTGGGGAATCTCGTCTTGCAGGCCGCTACGGTCAACCCGGCTCATCGGGTTGTTGCCGACCATGGCATACCTGTTCAATCCGTCGACATCTCCGGCCGGGTCAGCACTGACCCAGCGGTGCAGCCAGGGCGCATAGTAACGAAACCCGTAGTAGTACAAGCCTGTGGCATCCCGCTCTTTGCCTGAATAGCGCCGGGTTTTGAGCGTAGCCTCAAACACACTGTTAGCTGCTCGCCACGCCGTTGCTCCAAACGGATAGAAACATTCATGGCTGAGCAGTGCCGCCTGCTCATCCAACTCAAGTACAGCGCTGCCTAAGTGGTCGGACACGCTAAAACGCAATTGCTCATCTTCAACGCCTTGGGGTAATCCCTGCGCCCACTTCAGTGCTCTGACGCTGCTACGCCCCGCTTGCAGCGTTGACACGCTTAACTGCTCCCCCGTTACTTGATTGCGTTGCAGCTCAAGCCCTGGCAAATAACGTACTTCGCTCACATGCTTAAGCGCCTTGGCGCGACTGACTCGACGCTTGATCGTACGCAGCCCTTGGCCGTCGTAGTAGTAAGTTTCGTCGTCGTCCTCGCCCTCATCACGTTGCACGTTCGTTACCCGCTGCAACTGATTGCGTACATTCCAGTCCATGGCCTGGCCGCGGGTTAGCGCCAGAAGATTTCCACAGGGATCAAAGTCGCTGTGTGACGCTGGCGATGCAGGGTCCACTACCCACTGTGCGCGATTACTGTTTTGCGCCACAGACAGGCGCTGTGTGTAGCCTTGACCCGATGAGGGGACGTGCTGCATCTGCACCAGGTTTGCACCTGCGTCATAGTGATAGTGGCGCGAGTAATTACGCAGCAACGTTGGGTCAGCCGAACCCGGCAGCAAAGCCGCAGGTAGCGTCCTGCCACCTGCGTGGTGCGCATTTTCTCGGCCCGTGGCTTTGATCAATTGATAAAGGGTGTCGTAGGTGAATGTATTTAACGCCTCAATGGTTGAGTTGTTTGCCCACGTAGTGGGCTGAGCATTATCAAGAATACTCAGTACGTTGCCGACCCGGTCATAGCTATAGACCAGATCCTGGAGCATGGCTCGGCGCGTGCCCTTGCGATACGCCGCCAAACGTTGCAATTGGCCGTCACTCTCAGAATAGGTGGCCTCTGTCACAACACCATTACCTGCGTGTTCAGCCGTCACTTGGCCTGCGGCGTTGTAAGTCAACTGATCAACCAATAACGTCCGTTTGCCACTTTTAAGACGTAGATAAACACTGGCTTGCTGACCCGCTACGCCGTAATCGATTTGCTGCTTGTTACCTTGCGCATCCAACTGCTCGATTACATCTCCCAACGCGTTGTAGTGCCAAGTTGTTGAGTAACGCTCAGGTTCCAGTTGCTGGTCGCGAAGGCTGGACTCCTCAGGCCAGTCAACCTTCTCAGGCGTAAGGCAAAAACGTCGAGATTGAAGCGTCACCACGCCCGATAACGCGTATTCCTCATGGAGAACACTGCCTGAAGGGTCGTCATGGCGAATAAGCCGGCCACAGCGATTGCCTTTGGCGTCATCGTCGTCGGTGTGGGCATACACAAAACGCTCAATGCAACGCGCCAGCGGCTCATCACTGCGCTGTTCATGTATGACCTTGGGCCTGGACTGTGTGTCGTATTCGAAATGCTGGTGAGCACCCCGTGCGTTCCAGAGGTCAAGCGGCTGTAATGCCGACCCAAACAGCGCAATCCGCCAACCGCTGTCCACACTGTCGATACGCAACGGCTGGCCAGAAAGACTTGAGATAACCCGCTGATTAGGCGGCGATGCGCGGCGCGCCGTGCCACGCAGGCTGCCTAAACGCGGGTCCCACTGCTGGCTCAAAAAGCCATTCGCGCCATACAGTGATTGATGAATACGGGACTGAGGGACCTCCTGCGACGCTTTGCGGTAGTAGCCCACACTACGAACGCTCAAACCTCGGGGGTCAATCGCCGTCAGTGACGGCGTGTGGTGATGTAAAGATGACATGACGTCAGACCTGTTTTACGCAATAGAAGAAAAAGGCTATTACTGCGGTCACGGTCAAAGGTGGTCATATTGTAGTTTTCGTTGGCCCTTCTTATGGGAAGGGGTATTTCACGCTCGAGTGGGGCGCCACAATCGTGAAATATTGCTGAAGCCCGCTCTGGCAGTTTGCAAGAGTATCCCCCGCACCTCAGTGATTGCCGATACGATGCCACGCGCAACCCCCACCCAAGTGCGCGTGCGAGCGCTCTGCGCATCTGGAGGTGAGCCTGTGGCATAGGCGGCAACCGCCTCAATCCCCACACCCGCCCAATACGTCCATGTTTGATTGAACATTCGACTCAGTCCGCCGTGCAGCGTGTCGATCGCAGGAGGGAGTTGAAGGGTTTGTTGATGCCGTTCAAGCCGCACCGAGGCATGGCCACTGCGGATAATGGAGCCTGCTGCGGCATCATAAGCTTCTATCAGGGGGCCAATATTAGGGATCAGCGGAGCAGGTATAGCGCCAGAAAAAATGGCGTTGGGCACCGTTGCCAAACCATAGGCCGCAGAGGCCAGCAATGTTCTTGGCACCCTTGCGCCAACCGGTGTTTGCCCCCAGGACGCGCTATCACCCAGGCCACGCAGCGCCTGCTGCATTATTTCGCGTGAAAAAGCACGCAGATGGCCACCAAGTCGTTGTCGCGCCACCGGGTCCCACACGAGGGCTGTGTCCCCCGCCTCAACGTCCGCGCGATGCTCAAACCCTAGATCGGAGGAAGCTGCGACTGCAAAACCAATGAATGGGCTCCAGCGCACTACATTCCCCAATAAGCCACTCGTCATATGCAACATGGCGAGGGCATCAAGTAAAGCCACCGTGCTTCTCAAGGCGTTGTTAAGTGCCGCAGTGGGCTGTACCCCCTCAAAAAGAGCAACATCCAGGCCTGTACTCAAGGCGTTGCTGATGTAGGTCGACAGGGCGTCACGAATGGCCGCCGAGCTTGCGATTTGCACCCGAGACCGAACCACACTCGACACCTGTGCAGTAAAGCTGCGCAAGGACACTGTGCGGCTTTTGGGGGCCGCCACATCATTGCTTTGCAAGCCTTGGGCGTCACTGCGACTGACCGGGTTACCGTTCGCCATGCAATACAAATTCAAACCGTCAACGTCACCGGCCGGGTCAGCGCTGATCCAGCGAAATAGCCAGGGCGCGTAATAACGATAACCAAAGTAGTACAAGCCACTGGCATCGCGCTCCTTGCCCGAAAAGCGCAACGTTTTATACGTGGCTTCAATGGCGTTTTTAGAAGCCAGCCATGAGGTGCCGCCATACGGGTAGTAGTCCTCCTGGCTAAGCAGACGCGCGTCTTGATCCAGCTCCAATGTGCGACTGCCCAAATGCGTCGAAAGGCTGTAACGCATCTGGCCCTCCTGCATACCTGAAGGCATGCCTTGCTCCCACAATAGAACTCGAACGCTGCCAAGGTCGCCCTCTACCGTCACAACATTCAACCATTCGCCTGTGGCGCTGTTGCGCCTGATCTCCAGCCCCGGCAAGTAGCGGATCTCACAAAGGTGAACCTTTCGATGAGCGTTATACACGCGTGCTTTGAGTATTCGCTGGCCGCTTGCATCGTAGCGATAGACTTCGTCATCGTTTGCCCCATCCTCGCGAACCACTTGAGTCACACGCTGTAATTGGTCGCGCAACGTCCAGTGCAAGGCTTGACCTTGTTGAAGAAATTGCTGGTTACCATTGAGATCAAACCCGCTACCTAACCGTGGTGACGAGGAAAAATCCGCGTCCTGGGCCAAGCTGTGGTTGCTCGTGTTTGAGACGCTCATGCGCCGCGTATAGCCGCTACCTTGCGTGGGCACATGACGCAGAGAAACAAGATTGCCGCCTGCATCGTAGGTGTAGTTTTGGCGATAGTGCCGGCAACGCTGGGCAATACTCGCACCGAAATCCACTCGCCCCGGCAAGCCCGGACCGTGGCCTTGATGGGCATTCTCACGTCCGGTCGCCGTTATCAATTGATAGAGCGTGTCGTATGAATAGGTACAGGACGACTCGATTTGCGTGTTGTCCAGCCACTGCGTCTGTTGTGCTGCATCACGAATGCTCAGTACTTGCCCAATGGGGTCGTAGGTATAACTCAGGTCCTGCAAGGCCAAATCAAGCTGGCCATTACGGTAAGTTGTACACCTTAGCAGTTGATCCGTAGCCACATCGTAAGCCAGCACACTGCGCATGCCATTCCCCGCATACTCCCTCTCAACGTTCCCGCTGGCGCTGTAATGACGCTGCTGCAGCACCGTGCGCCTCACTCCCCTGTTCAACGTGACCGTCAGCGATGCCAACAAACCATCCACCCCATAACGTGGCTCTTGTCGATAGCCCTTGGCATCTGTCTGAACCATTAATTGCCCCAAGGCGCCGTATTGCCATTGAGTGGCATAAGTGTGGTCTTCAAGCGTCAGATCTCGTAGCGCTGGCGACAAGGGCCAGTCCACTTCCCCAGCTAAATCCCGGCAAAATCGTCGCGACTGCGCCGTGGTGTTTCCCCACAGATCGTAGTGCTCATACAGTAACGTCCCCGCGGGATCATCATGACGGCGCAAACGGCCACAGCCGTTGCCCGCCTCCTTTTCAGCGGTTGCTTGGGCATAGCTCAAGCGCTCTGTGCACCTTGGCTGCGGCGCATTGGCGGGTTGTTCAAATACCGCCGTCAGACGCACAAGCGCATCGTATTCATAGCGGTGTCGGGTGCCAGCACCATCCCAGCGATCCAGCACCTGATGACTCGACCCTACCCAGACAATACGCGGCCCTTGGTCCACATTACGGCAGCACAACACGCTGCCCGAGAGTGAGAAAACAGTCAGTTGATTGGGTTGGATACTCGGGTCTTTGTCGTGCAATGCACCCAAGCGCGCGTCCCATTGTTCACATAGAAAGCCTGAAGCAGTGTAAGACTGCCGGCTTATACGTGCCTCAGGAGGTTGCGCTGTTGAACGACGGTGGTATGCCACGCAACGCACTTCTAAACCGCGCGGATCGCAAGCGCTGAGCGAAGGGGTATGGTGATGCAAATGGTGGGGCATGATCGGACTCCTGAACTGCACAATGATTAAAAAGTGTAGATATCAAGCTTCAGCGTCATGCCCTATTCGGTACGCGTTTTGTTATGAAAAACGGGCAGTTACAACATATTCAGATCATTCACAGCTGATGGGTTGTAGGGTCTTACAGCGCGAAGAGGCAACGCGCGTAGCCCTTAATTTTCAGGCTGGCTAACCACTTGCAATGCTTGTTCAAACAGGTCGTTGATGGCCTCGACTTTAAATTTTTGCGCTGAGACTTTAGTAATGGGACGGCCCAGATCCAGCACGGCGGCATGGAGGGGCGAGTTGAAGTTCACCGTGCTGAGTTCTACTCCCTGCCCCTTCAAAAACTCTCGCAACTTATAGGTAGCGAGATACCAGGCGCGCAAATTTTCATTTCCGTTGTACAGGCCCTTGATTTTGAAAAGCTCGATGTTTTTATCCTTGAAGGGGTCATTTTGTGGCACCACATCAAAGGTAAGCGTTTGAGCCTCGTTACCGTCAGGCACAAACCCGACCCTGAACACACTCGCGCCCTCAAGGCTGTCGATATAAGGATTCATGTGGCCGAGCATGGAGCTGTTTCTTTTGTGTTTTTGATTACAGATCGATCCCGCCGGGATCAAATTGAACAAAGAAATCGCCAGGAACGGGAAGCGCGTCTTGGGATAGAAATGATCAAGGTCAGGGCGTACCGCAATAGCGGAGTACGTCTGGATCTCCTCCAACGCGCAATAGGGGCAGACCGTCAGGGCGAGTTGGCCAGTAATCGCCATACCAAATCGCTCTGAGACAGCTTCGTAATCAAAACAATCTTTGAACACCTGTATCCAGGTTGGAAAGCGCTCTTTATCGGCGTCGGTAACTTGCGAGTGACCGCGCTTGGCGTTTTCTAACCGACACAGGTAGCGCTTTTTTTTATGCCGCGCCAGGCCGGACTCCAACTGTTCCAGAATATGAGGCGTTAAACACAGCGTGTAGCGTGTGGTTAAAATCCGCAGTTCGGCAATGGCTTTATTCACAGCCAGATCAAAAGTAGCTTTGCCAGCCGGCGACTGGATATCGAGGTTAACGGCATCGAACACCAGGTCCGATTCCCTCAGCAGATAGGCGTAACAATACCGTTCGGCAAGCATCGGGAACAAGGCAAACAGTTCTTCAATTTTGGTTTCAAACAGCGCGGGTGGAGCAATCAACAGCCCCCTCAAGTAGTCTTTAGTGAACACCCCTCGCACCTTGGCCTGCTCGTCGAGAGGGACCTTGTTGAGCAGGTTAACTATTTTGGGATACAGCACATCTTCCAAAGCGTACTCAACGTACGCCTGGATGAATGCATCCGCGTAGACTTTATTGATTTTGATCATGATAGAGAAAATAGTTCTTGATAGGCGTGCCCGGCAGTTTTTCAATCAGCGCGCGGTCTTGGGAAGTTAATTGCCCTTGTTTGGCTGCCTGCAACAAGTGCGCGATTTTTCGCTGTGCGTGCTCACCAAAGGTCGATGTCAGGTGCATGCCATTCATATAAATATCGGCAATGCTATTACCAAATCCAGAGGACGGGATCACTTCAATATCGCCGTCTTCATTTTTGGCGAGCGACACAATATCGTCAGGCAAAAAGTCACTGATCATGATCGGCGAATGGGTGCAGATAATAACCTGAGGCTTTCTGACACCTCGGCTCTGCTCCAGGTACCCGAGGTGTGATAAAAACTCATGCAAAAACGTCCGTTGCCATTCGGGGTGTAAATAGAGGTCGGCCTCGTCCAGCAGAAAAATATGATTGGCTTGGGGTGAGGCCGTCTTTAAATAGTGATAGCTCTCGGAAAATACATGCGCACGTGCCAACTCACCACTGCTGATACCCCGCCAACCCCACTTTATATTTGCAGCGATATTTGCAGGCAATCGCTGGATGACCTCGGTCAACTCTTCGATGGTCGCATAGTCATCTATCTTGACCCTGCGCAAGTTCAGATATTCTCCGTCATAACAATGGTCAATTATAAGGGTGGCTATCCGTTCAAATATATTGAGATAGCCTTCCAGCACCTTATTCATGTGTTCGACGCGAAGTCCATTTTTGGAAAAGCGTACCCACTCTGAATAGGCCATCTGCTGCAGCGCTCGCCTCAAACAATTAGAGACGCTCAAGCGGTCAGCGTTATCCCTTATCACAACACTGTACTGATGAAGCAAGCGAGACAAAACATCGTCTTGTGCGCCCGACACTTTACTGAGTGCACTGAGGATCGAGAGTACGTTCATACCCAACAGGCGTTGGAACACGCTAGGTACGCCGATACTCAATTCACTCAATACGGGTGAATAATCGATATGTTCCCATTTGGAAAGCAGTTCATCACTGTGTTTAGTCGTTGCTGGGTCTCGCCGAACAACACGCTCAACAATACTCAAGGAAGACGATGAAAACGTGAATTCGAAACTGACCCGTTCCATGAACTCATCACGATCAGAGGCATTATTGAAATAACTTAACAGCTTCTCAAAGTAACGCTTTTTACGGGGCGTACTTTTCACATTCTCCCGAATACTTAAATCATGAATGAATTTCGGGGTCTTGGTTTTGGAGAAATTCAATCCACCGTATTCACCGGAAAGCGTATTGATTTTTACAACATGCAAGTTGTTATCGAACAGAAACAACTGATTGTCTGGCACATGAAAAATCTCGGCATCTGACTCGACCCACCCCAGCTCGTCAATTGTCATGTTGATCTTGCATAAGTGATAGCGGGCCTCAACACGATCAAAAAACACCACCAGCGCTCTGGAGTCACTCTCACCACTGAGCAACTCCAGCACTTCCAGTGAGCTGCTCTTGCCCGCGCCATTAGGCCCAATCACGGCCGTACAATGATGATCACTGTAAAACCACGTCGTCTCTTCTTTTTTAAATAGCTTTAAACAACCCAGACTGTAAGTGCAGTTAAAACTGCCATTAATAGGAATATTAAGGTTCTTTAACGCCTTATGTTCCGCTACAAAAATATGGACCAAAATCATTGCCGTATCCATTGTAAGTAAGGCAAAAGACGGCGTCTTGCCCTCCCTTCCTCAGCCATCAATCCTTGGCATGCCAGACACATGCGAATAATGGCATTTTACAATCAACCATAAAAAAAGTGCTACGGCCCACCGTCACGGCAGAGCCGCTGTGCTCAGCGGCCCTTTCCTGTTGACTTACTGGCTTACCACCGTGCCATCCAGTGCGCGTATTTGCTTAATCACTGCGTTAGCGCGGTTGACCAGCACATAATGGCGGCTGAACTCGACCCATTGGGCGCCTACGTCAGGTTCTGGCAAGCCTTTGGCTTTCCAGTTTTTAAGCGCATTTTCCTCGCGGGTGTATTGATCAGGCGCCTTGTCACCGCTGGTGTAGCACGTGTGGTGATCCATGGATGTGGCCAATATGGAGCCTTTCTTGCAATCGCTGGCGGTGTCATCTGCGGCCTGCACAACAAAAGGTGCTGCGCATAAAAAGCCGGCAATGAGTGATGCACAAAGGGTATTTCGCATGGTTAACCTCTTTAGGACGCAATGGACCGTATTCATGCCTGTGCTGCTGCAATGAGCGTCAGGCTTGAGGGGTAGACCCTTACAGCGCGCCAGAGTGCCGAACTTTCATTAATGGTCAGGCATCCCCGCCTTTGGCTTGGGTATGCAACAGAGTATCGAGGAACATTGCCAGTCCCACTTCCTGCACTTTTAGCCCTTTGCGTACCCTTGGCGTGGGCAGATCCGCCAGTGCGCCTGATATAAACCCCTCCAGCACGGCCGGGTGGATATAGCACTTGCGACACACCGCCGGGGTGTTTCCCAAGTGTTTAGCGACGTTTTTCACCATATCAACCACGTATCGTTTGGCGTCTGCCTCAGGCTCCCATTGCAAACCTCGCAAGACTGATAGCGCTAATGCGCTGCCGGCCCAGGTGCGAAAGTCCTTGGCGGTGAAATCAGCGCCGGTCAAGGTGTGCAGATAGGCGTTAACGTCAGAGGACGTGATGCTGTGGCGTACCCCTTCTTCGTCCAGATACTGAAACAGGTTTTGCCCTGGAATCTCCAGGCAACGTTTGATGATCCCCGCCAGCCTGCGGTCCTTGACTGAGATTTGATGCTCGACTCCGCTTTTGCCGCGAAACTGAAATTTAATCGTGCTGCCACTGACCTCAACATGGCGGCTGCGCAAGGTCGTCAGCCCATAAGAGCGATTGTCTTTGGCGTATTGGGTATTACCGACGCGGATGAGGGTCGCGTCGAGCAAAGTGATGACCGTGGCCATCACCTTGTCCCGACTGAAGCCCGGTGTGGCGAGGCGCGCTTCCAATTGCTTGCGCAGCTTGGGCAGGGCCCGCCCGAATTCGTGCAGACGCGAGTATTTACTGGCATCGCGCACTTCACGCCAGCGCGTGTGATAGCGGTATTGCTTGCGCCCTCGGGCATCACGCCCCGTGGCTTGAAGATGCCCGCGTGGATCGGCGCAGATCCATACCTCGATATACGCGGGCGGCACCGCAAGGGCATTGATACGTTTGATTTCGCCCGGATCAACAATGCGTCGGCCTTCGGGATCGAAATAACGAAATTTCCCACGCGACCTTTTGCGGGTGATTCCAGGCTGCGTGTCGTCGACATAATGCAGGTCGTGGGGCAACACATCAGGGAACGGTATCTCGGGCATGGCAGCGATCCTGAAGAAAATTGGCCGTTACAGCCATTGACCGCGTGCTCGGGCAGACGTGCCAACCCATTGCAGCCTGCGGTTCGTGTGCCTTGCCTCGGTGGTCGCCGAATCAGCCCATCACAACCTCAGCACAAACTCCTGTGCTGAGGCATTGATGAGCAGGGTCCCGGCTCGATGGAATGAACGATGGTCAATCGAATTAGAAACGTTATAAGATAACTATTAATTCATGTTCGCCCTTGCACGTTCATTCCCACAATCCTTGCTTGCGATCCTTCAATGACTAACGCTCCCACTGCTGCACCTCCCATTCACCAACGCCTGCTGTCCATCGACGCCCTGCGCGGTCTGGTGATAGTGCTCATGCTGCTGGACCACGTGCGCGAGACCTTCTTGCTGCACCGACAGGTCGCCGACCCCATGAGTATTGACAGCACCGAACCTGCCCTGTTTGTCAGCCGTACCCTCGCCCACTTGTGTGCCCCGGTGTTTGTTCTGCTCACGGGGTTGTCCGCGTATCTCTACGGCGAGAAATATCAGGGCAAGCGCGATGTCTCCGCTTTTCTGTTTAAGCGCGGCCTGTTTCTGGTGGTGCTGGAGTTCACGCTGGTCAACTTCGCCTGGACCTTCCAGTTCCCGCCCAGCGTGATTTACCTGCAAGTCATATGGGCCATTGGTATCAGCATGATTGCGCTCTCAGCCTTGGTCTGGTTACCCCGTCCCGCGTTGTTTGTTGTGGGCCTCGTCATCGTGGCCGGGCATAACCTGCTCGACACAGTGCACTTTGCGGTGGGTTCTGACCTGCACGTGCCGTGGGCAATTTTGCATGACCGGGGCTGGATCGAGTTCTCGGATACCTTGCGACTGCGCACCTCCTACCCTGTGCTGCCGTGGATCGGTGTCATCGCGCTCGGTTATTGCGTAGGCCCGTGGTTTACACGCTCGGTTTCAGCCCACGTCCGTCAGCGTTACTTGTTGTTGACGGGTACAGGTCTACTGCTGGGTTTTGTCGCGTTACGTTGGCTCAACGGTTACGGCGAGGCGCAATGGACGAACTACGGGAATATCACCCACACGCTGATGAGCTTTTTCAACATCACCAAATACCCGCCATCGTTGCTGTTCCTGACACTTACGCTGGGCGTCGGCCTCTTGCTGCTGTTGGCGTTTGAACGTGTCCAGCAACACAAATGGCTCAGCACACTCGCGGTGTTGGGTGGCGCACCGATGTTCTTCTATCTGTTGCACCTGTATGTGCTCAAAGTGCTGTATGTGCTCTGCGTTGCAGTGTTTGGACTGAATCACGGCACCTACTTTGGGTTTGACGGCATTGGCGCTGTCTGGCTCACCGCCATTGCGCTGGTCACTGCACTGTATTGGCCGGTGAGCTGGTTTGCCGGGTTAAAAAGCCGTCGACGTGACATCACCTGGCTCAAGTATTTTTGAAGGGATACCCGTGGAGGGCGCACAGACCCTGCGCTGTCGAACTTGTTGAACTGTTTATGGATGAATGAACATGCGACGTTGCTCCCTGCCCCTGTTTCCGACCAGTGCATTGCTGTGCGCGTCGGTTGCAGCCCAGACCCATGAAGTGAAAATGCTCACCTGTGGCGCCACGGCAAGCATGCTGTATGAACCGAGTTACTTACAGATTGCTCCCACACTGCCAAAGCGGGCGCTCGATCGCCTGAGTGGCGCGCTTGAACAACAGGTCGCGCAATGACGGTCCTGCACACTCGGGCCGTGATGCTGATGGTGTTGGTCAGCCCGATCACCCTGGCTGACGCCATTCAATCCCAAAGCCGGGGTTTGATCGAAGACAGCACCTGGAACGTGATTAACCGCACAGTGTACGACCGCCGAGACTATCAGCATGGCGCTCGCAACAGCGGCGCGCGTAACGCCTACAAACCAAAGGCCGAGCGTAATGGCTATGCAGAAGAATGGGCCTACGGTTTGATGGCCACCCTGCAATCAGGTTTCACACAAGGGTTGATTGGCGTGGGGGTCGATGCGCACGCTTACCAAGGCGTCAAACTTGACAGCGGTGGCGGACGGGCTGGCAAGGCGCGCTTGCTGGGGCTGGACAACGAAGGCTACCCCAAGGACAACTTTAGCCGAGGCGGTGCAGCACTTAAGCTGCGCATGTCCAATACCGTGGTGTCCTACGGCGAACAGCGGGTCAAAACGCCAGTCTTCAGTTCTTCCGACAGCCGTTTGCTCCCCGAGACAGCCACCGGGGTCTTCGCCGTCAGCCATGAGTTTGCAGACCTTAAAATGGTCGGCGGGCATTTCACTGAAAGCACCGACCGTAACGCCAGCAGCCACAATCAAGGCTTTGTGGTGAACTACTCCAATGCGCTCAAAGGCGATGCCTTTGACTTGGCAGGCGTGGTTTACACCCCGCGCAAAAACTTCAGCGCCAGCCTCTACACCTCGCGCTATGAGAACACTTGGAACCAGCACTATCTGGGTGCGATCTTTAGCCAGGCGATTGATGCTAAACGTGCGTTGACATTCAACTTCAACCTTTATCGCACAACCGATGAAGGCAAAGCGCTGTCAGGCAGCATCGACAACACCACCTGGAGCGCACTCTCTACCTACGCCCAAGGGCCGCACAGTGTCAGCCTCGGTTACCAGAAAGTACACGGCAGCACACCGTTCGACTACGTGACCCGAGGTGCCATTTTCATTACCAACGCCGTTCAGTTGTCTGACTTCAACGCACCCAACGAACAGTCATGGCAAGCCCGCTACGATCTGGACATGTCGCCCTGGGGCCTGCCCGGGCTGATGCTCAGCGCAGCCTATGTGCGTGGCAGTGATATCGACGGCAGCCATGTGGACCCGCGCGGCGGCTATGCCTACTTGGGCTATGGCAAACATGGCAAGCATTGGGAGCGGGACCTGGAGGCGCGTTATGTCATACAGAGCGGCGCGGCCAAGGGCACCCTGCTGTCACTGCGCCACAACGTCCACCGGGGCAACGCCGCACAGGCCGAACTGGACACGGACCAGATACGGCTTGCCATTGAATACCCGCTCAGTGGCAGGCTCTGAATCATTCAAGGCGAGGGGATCGATGTTTCCTCGCCCCCCCCCTTAAAACTTATGACCCAGGGCCATGCCTGCAAAAAATGACAACACAATCAAGGCAAAGCTTGCCCACAGTGCGTATCGCTTGAGGCTGACCAACTGATTGTTAACGGTGTCCACTTTAGTACTCAGAGCACTCAGCAACGTCGACATGTCTTCCAGCGCTTTCGACGTGTGGGCAAACCTGTCCGTCTGAACCTGCGCATGTTCGCGGTCAATAAGGATTGGCTGTGCCGCTGACTCGCCCCTGGCTGAATACCAGCCCGAGCGTCCCAAAATGATCAATATCGCGGTCGCGCTGTACGTCATCCCGATCAGGGCCTGGGTCGCCACAACAATACGTCCCGCCCCGGCCTTGGGCACAATGTCGCCAAAACCCAGGGTTGTGAACACGACAGTGGAAGCATAGAGATAGTCCCCGTTGAAGGGACTTTGCAGCACTGAGTAGGTTGCGCACGTAGTCTGGGTGTCCAACAGGCAATGTCTCTGATAAAGAACCGCAAACAGAAAGATGTAAATCAGCGCCACGGCCAGAAAAAAAACAAAGACAATACTGCCTTCCCAGGGCGCAGGTTTTATCCCAGAAAAGAGCGCGATATTAAAGCATGCATAAAAGAACATCAGCGCCAGATAGCTCTGCCACCAATCTGTGAACACCAAACAGGCATAGACAGCGAAGCCCCCCGTTAGGGCAATGACCAGCAGCCCTAAAACGTCTGCTGTACGGCTCTCTTTTTTGGTTAACCCCATATGAAAATCCTCATACAACAACGGTTTCGACATCTATAAACCCGCCTTCCCGGCAAACAGTTAAATCCATGAACAGCCGCTTTTTTTACCTTCAACGGCCATCTTTCAGGTGGCGCGTAAAAGCCGTCGTTCCATATGGGTCGTATGCCACACCGGGTCGTGTTCGATGTCCGTCAGCGTAAACCCTTGCCGACGCCAAAAATCGACGGCGCCGGGCAAAAATGGATGCGTATGCAAGTACATCAACGCTACCTGAGCCGCTCGCGCCCTTCCCTCCAGCGCACCATATAGCCTGCTGGCCAGCCCGCCGCGTCGATAGTCGGGCATGACGAACAGGCGCGCGACTTCCACCGCTTTAAGCCCGCGGTAGTCGAGTTGAGGAAAGCGATGGTCGTAGGGCGTATAGCCAATCGATGCAACCAGGCGCCCGTTGTCCCGCGCCACTAAAAAACAGCCATCGCCTTGCAAATAAACCGCTTCAAACGCCGCCAGATCGGCCGGCATGCCGCCTGCCGCGCGGGTAGAAAACATCTGCGCCCGCGCCTCGGTCACGAAGCTCACAACTTCAGCGATATCGCCCGTTAAAACGCGTTCGATACATGGCGCAGACATCACTCGCCCCGCAAAACGATCAGTGCATGTTGCCGTGATCTGACCTATGCATGGCCCCATGATCAGGCTTGGACACGGCGTTGAGCGCACGGGCCGGGGCCTTGACCTCAATCGATTGCTGAACGCCTTTGGCATCCTCAATGACCAGCGTCAGTGGCACGCTGTCGCCTTCTTTGATTTGCCCGACCAGGTCCATCAGCATGACGTGATAGCCCTCTGGCTCAATGTCGACGGTTTTACCCGCCGGCAAAGCAACGAAAGGCACAGGTCCCATGCTCATCACATCGTTGACCATTTTCATCTCGTGGATCTGTACGGTCTTGGCCACTGCAGATTTGACCTCCACCAGCTTGCTGTCCGTGGTCGAAGTGATGTGCATGAAGGCACCACTGGCTTGCTGGCCAGCCACAGTGGCACGTACCCACGCGTCATCCACGGTGGTTTGCGCCGAAACGTGCAGGCTCAAGCCCAGCAACGACAACATCAGATACTTAACAGGTTTCATAAGGTTGGCTCTTTCAAAGGGGCGTTAAATCAGCAGACCGACATCACCGTCAGCAAGTCTTCGGTGCACTGCTTGGGAGACAACGAAGGTGACAAGCCAAGACGCAGCACGCCGCGGGTATCAAATACGAAGCTGGTGGCCGTGTGCGAAAGCGTATAAGTCGAGCCACTCGGGATTTTCTCGTAAAACACCTTGAACTCTTTGGCCGTGGCAGCGGTTTCTTCCAGCGTGCCAGACAGCGCCATAAAGGTCGGATCGAAGGCTTTGACGTAGGCATCCAGCACCGCAGGCGTGTCGCGCTCAGGATCGAGCGTGATGAACACCACCTGCAACCGGTCGCCATCCGGGCCCATCATTTTTTTCACTTGCGCGGCGCGCGCCAGCGCCGTTGGGCACACGGCCGGGCATTGGGTGAAGCCGAAGAAAATCATGGGCATCATGCCGCGAAAGCTGCCCAGCATGACGTCATTGCCCTGAGTGTCGTGCAGCTTGAACTTGCGCCCCAGGATCTCGTTGCTCAAATCTTTACCGTACTTGTACGACAACCCACTGCCGGGATCGCACCCAGCGAGCAACCCCAGACTGAGCAAGCCCAGGCCTTGAACAACATGGCGGCGAGTCAGTAATTCATTCATGTGAAGGTTCCTTTGGCGCACGACTCATCCCCAGTTCAACCCACGAACCGGCGACATTCAGCGTTTTGGCTTTGAAGCGGGTGTTCGTTAAGAGGGAGACGAGTTTCATGGGCGCAGAATTTACCACTCTCAGCCCTTCGGAGCACGTTACGTTCGTCATTAAAAAGCCGGAACCCTGTGCGGGTTCCGGCCTTATTCAGGCCCGGCAGGCCCTCAAACGCATACGTGTGTGACTGTCGGTCGCGTTATCAAGTGCGCACCAGCGCCAGCAGATACACCGCATCGCCATGTTGGCGTTCGATGGTTATGAGCCGCTCCCACGTCAATCCGAAACCTTCCAGCGTGTCGCGAATCCCTTGCTCGGTAAAAAAGTAGCCTTGACGGCGGTTGTCCATTTCACGCCAACCCGGTGTGAGGTTGCTGGCGTCGACGCCAAATACGTTGATCGCAATCAGACCGCCTGGGCGAACATGGCGGCGCATGTCACCCAGATAGCTTTGCCACTCATCCGGGTGCTGATGGTGAAAGCAGCCGTTATCCAGCGCCGCATCGAATTGACGTAATAAGGTCGGCTGCCAGTCTTGCAGTGCGCAAGGCACCAGTTCAAGTCGCTCGCCCCAGCGTTTGCGCAGCAAAGGCCAACTGGAGTTTTCGACGATATCCAGACCGGTAACGCGATGACCTGCCTGTATCAACTCGGACGCATCACGCCCCCGCCCAACCCCGACATCAAGAATCAGTTGATCGCTTCTATCCCCCAAATGCTCAAGAAACACCCGCGCGGCCTTGGCCATGCCTATGTCCCATGACCACTCGTCCTCACCGTTGCCGTAACGATGAACAAATGAAGTGTTGAGTACGTTTCTATACGTGGGCACATCCAGAAATTGCGTCTGCTTATTCATTATTGTCCGCTCCTGGTGACGTTAAGAGGCTTGGCGATAGGCGATGGTGTAAATGTTGCCGTCATAGGAGCTGGCAATGAAGCCATTACTGTCCTTGTCCTGGCTCAAACACGAGATGCCACTGGCGGTCGGACGTTCGACATCCATCCAGGTGCGGCTTGGCAAATCGAACAACGCTACAGTGCCGCTGTAGTTGGCGGTCGCAATGACACGACCATCTGCCGAAGCACAAATGCACTTGATCGAGTTTACGTGTGGCGTGTCGTAGACCTCATCGCCTGAGCCCAGCCACAGGCGCAGTTTAAGGTCGCGACCGATACTGGCAAAACCGCCGTCTACGGTGCAGCAACCATTGGAGATCCGAGTGTGCGCCTGCTCGACATGCCGCGCGCTGCTGAAATCGTCAATGTTGTGCAACGCCACGGCGGCCGAGGCGCAAACGCTGAACAAGTGTCGGTCGTTGGCCGCCACCCCCTTGATTGCGTTGTCGTGCATCGGGATAGACGCGATCAGCGTCAAGCCATGTGCCGTGTCCAGAGCAAACACCAGGCCTTCGCCGGTGTAAGTGCCAATAAGGGCGTGCAACACACCGTCCTTGTGAAACGCAGTGGCACAGTTAAGCGGCGATCGATGTTGATACAGAAGCCGCCCGGTCAGCGCATCAAAGACTTGCCCCATTTGCCCACCTGACAATAGCAATGGTCCAAAGGGCAGCAGAAAGTTGCACAGGCTGCCCACGCCCATGACCGGCTGGTTATCTTTGAACAGCATCCCTGCGTCGCCGATGCTGTATTGCTGTCCTTCATCGTTGACCACCGCGTTGATACTCACGGCCGGGGCGATGCCGTCGACGTGCCATTGATCCTCGGCGTAATTCCAGGTCGCGTAGCGCGAGCCAAAGGTGGCAAACACCAATTTGTCTTCGCCGACAAAGGCGCAGCTACGCGGCCAGACAATGCTTGGCAAGGCGGTGGTACGGCGTTTGATCAGATTTTGCTGGGCGTCCAGTTCCCAGACAATCGCCGAACGGTCGTAACTAAGCGTCACCAACAACTGTTTATCGTCGTTCCATACGATGCGCTTGATCCCGGCTTCATGGGCAGGAATCGTGCGTACGTGCTCATTGCTGATCAATGAAATACGGCCGTCATCGTCACCCGCAAAAACCAGGCCCTGACGGGTGATTGCGATGGTGTCGGTTTCAACGCCGCCAATGTCTACCAGGCCACACTGCGCCAGGCTGGCCGTGTCCCACTGGCGCACGGTGCCGTCATCGCTGCTGGAAATCAGGCGCAGTCCGTCTGGCGACCAAACCACTGAAATCACGTCGGCGTCATGCCCCTTCAGTTCACCCAGCAACGTACCGTCCAGGTCGAAAATACGCAGTACGTGATCGCGCGAACAGGTGGCGACACGCGTACCGTCGGGTGAAAAAACCGCCATTTCAACATCATCGCCATGCCCGGACAGCACAGACTTCAAACGCAAGCTGGGCACCTCCCAAATACGTGCGGTGTAATCACTGCTGGCGCTGACCAAGTACTTGCCATCAGCGCTGAAGGCACATTGGTTAGCCAGATGGTCGTGGGTAACACGGTGAATCGAACGCCCGGTTTTGGCGTCCCACAGAATCACTTGATTGTCATAGCCGGCCGTCGCAATGAACTCACTGGCATGCGCGGAAATACCGCTGATAGGACCTATATGTTTCATGGTGAAATCCTTTTCGAAAGCAAGCCTTACAACTTGATGGAGTGACTGGATTTAGTGACCTTCGATTGCAAATAGCCACGGTTATGTTGGGTCAGGAACACCCCCGTAGGCACTGCACTCACCACATCAATCCCGCCATCGCGCAACTGCTGGACTTTCTCAGGGTTATTGGTCAACAAGCGGCATTGCGTCACATTAAGGGCTTTGAGCATGTCCACCGCCGGGGTAAACGTGCGCGAATCCGCGGGATGATTGAGGTGCAAGTTGGCCTCATAGGTATCCAGCCCGGTGTCTTGCAATAAGTAGGTTTCAAACTTGGAATACAAACCAATGCCGCGCCCTTCCTGACGCAGATAAATCAAATACCCCCCTTGTGCATTCAACGTTTCAAGGGCTTCTTGCAGTTGCGGGCCACAGTCGCAGCGTTGTGAACCGAACACATCACCGGTGATGCACTCCGAGTGCACGCGAACAAGTGGGATGTCCGCGGTGTCGGTATTAACCCCCACGGCAAAATGTTCATTGTTCTTATCAAAACCTTTAAAACCATAAAAGTGCGCATTAATGGTGCCGCCCAAAATAGAAATAGGCACTTTGGTATGACGCGATACTGGCGTGTGCATGAGGTATCCCAATTAAAAGTTCAGATGACAGACAATCAGCGCAGGTTTTCAACTAAGCGAAAACCCATGACATAGAGCGGTCGGGGGTAACGGCCATGACGACGCGCGGTGCGGGCCAGGTCTCGGAAACGGGTGAAGCTTCCACCCCGCGCGACGCGATGCTCACCGACATCCAGCACCAGGTCATCACGGATCTGTGGTCCGCCAGGGTAAGGGTGGTAAGCCTGCGCTACGTACTCTTCAACGTTACCGGCCATGTCCATCACCCCGTACGGTGAAGCCCCTTCAATGAATACCCCCACTGGCGTGGTTTGCATCAAGCCCAGTTCCGCAGTGTTGGCAAAAGTGGCATCAAAGTGCTCACCCCAGGGGAACTGCAAGCGCTGACTCCCGGCCGCTGCATGCTCCCACTGTGCTTCAGAGGGCAAGGCGAACAGACGCCCGGTGCGCTTGCTCAACCAGCACGCGTAGGCATCCGCATCGCTGGCATCGACGCTGTACACCGGATGGTTGGCCATATGATGCGGGTAAGCGCCGAATGCCCAACTGCTCGCAAGTGCCGGGTGCTGTGTTTCAAGCAAAAAATGCCGATACTCGCTGTTGGTCACCGGATAACGTGCAATCCGGTACTCATCGAGTGCGACCCGATGGCAGGGGGTTTCTTTCTCGATCCAGCTGCGATCAAGCCCCAGACCTTCGAACGCGCTCATCACGGGGTCCACACGCTCAGGTGCCAACCCGATCTGAACGGTACCGCCGGGCACCGTCAACATGTGCGGGTTGAAGGGGTCGATACGCGGATCGCCTTTGAGTCCCAGCACTTCGCCGGCCGCAATGCGCGTCGCCAAAGGCTGCTCAACCTGGCTGATGATGCTGAGCAATTGACTGACCGGCAGCGCCAGCATATCGATCAATGCGCCTTGCACCTGACGGCTGATGGGATGCTCCACAAAATGCGGCGCATAGCCCATCAAAAAACGGTCAGTCACCTCTTTGGGCAGCGGGCTCGAAAATCGAGGCCAGTGCCCTGCTTTATTAGTTTTCATACACTCACTCTGTCAGCCACAGACAGGCTGAACGGGACGCGAGGGGCTACCCGATCAGCGCGTTTGTCCAACGATTAGAGGTGGTCGAGGACCAGGCGCGGGTTGGTTTCAATCATCTCGATTTCAGAGGAATACACCTCAATCACCAACCCGTCAGGGTCTTCGAAATACACCGCCGTGCGCACGTTGTCAGGCCCATGATGAAAGCCTGGAGCTGGGCCATTGCCCTTGACTACGTTGATCCCGGGCCAGGTGGCTACCTTGTCGGCAATGCGCTGTACGTCGTGTGGCAATGCACGCAAACCGATGTGGTAGCCCGGCGGGTAGCTGAACGTGGGGTTTAACTCAATGAAGAAATCAAAACCATTGAGTTCCATCACGATCTTGCGCGGGCCAAGGTTGTAGCAATATCTGGCCGACAGCACCTGCTCATAGAAAGCCTGTGAAACGCCGAGGTCGCGGGTCAGGATATTGATATGGCTGACCTGAGGCGCCAACCCGGCTTCCCTGGCGCAGGCAATCGTTGTGCCCTCCAGCGAACGCCACATTTTGACGGCGGCGGCAAATTTCGAAAAACCGGCCAACCAGTCGCTGACTGCCACTGATGGCTGATGGCTCGTCACCTTCAGGCCGCGAGGATAAACAAATGCGTGTGCACTGTTCAGCAATGCGAGCGAGCCATGCTGCGGATAATCATCCAGTGCAATCACCACCGCAGCCTTGTTTTTGGCGTGCTCAGGTGACTTAAGCAAATGCTCGGCAAAGAACTGTTCATCACTCGCTGAGGCGCACAACAAAATGAGGCCATCGATCTGCGCAGGCCATTCACCTTCAAGGTGGAACTCAAACCCGGCCATGCTGGCAATTGCGCTCAAATCATTGGCCCAGGCACGATGCCGGGCGGCGCAAGCAGGGGACTGAAGCGCAAGAAGCTTAAGCACGGTCAGCAACCTCCCCCTTGCGACGCCCTACCAACAAACTGTAACGCCCCAGTTTTTCTTCCATGACGTCGAACCCCTGATCACTCATCTGCTGAACAAGCCATGGCGTGGGGTGCAACTCGCCATTCACGGTATTGACCATCATGTGCAACGAGAAATCAGCGGAAAGAGCCGGCGTGATTTCATTAGCATCCAGCGACATGCTCAAAATCATCAATGCCCCGCCCTTGGCTACCAGTTGGCTGGCCGAGGCAATCAGGGCGCGGGTCTGCTCGCGGGTGAAGTAGTGCAGGCAATCGTTAAGCATCACCACATCAGCGGTTTCGCCCTGGTAGTTGGCCAAGTCGAGCAGGTTGCGCTCTTTGAACGTTAAGCGGTCGTGCAGATTGTAGGTGTCCAGCGTGTGTTGGGCGGCGTCGCGTGTAGCTGCCAAGTCCCAGATTTCACCCTTGAGTGTGGGGTGACGTTGGGCTATTTCGGCGATATAGGTGCCATGCCCGCCTGCCAGATCGATTACCGTGCGTGCGTTATCGAAGATCGACAGTTCACGCACCACATCGACCATTGGCTGGCTAAAGCGCACCATCGCATCGTTAAAAGCGTCACGTGCGGCCTGGTCGTGCTTGAAACGGTTTTCCTGCTGGAAATCCATGGATTGGCCAGTGGCCAGGATCTCGCCCAGCCGCGGCCAGTTCTGCCACTGCAAGCGCTGGTGAGCAATGATGGGGCCAATGAATTCAGGGCTGCTGCTGACTAAAAAACGATCACTCAAGACCTGATTGCTAAACCGGTCCTCGTGTTTATTGAGTAACCCCAAGGCCACCAGGCCATTGAGGAAAATTTTGCCTTTATTTGAGGTCCATCCTAAACGCGTTGCTACGTCTTCGGCCGACACGGGGTGCTGGGTATGATCAAACACCTGCTGGTCAACAGCAAAGTGCAAAATAGCCGATTGGCGATATTGATCAGACAACTTAACCAAGTCCACAACACTGTTTAAACCCGCCACTTCGTTAGCGCGTTCATAAAGGGTTGTCGGTTTTTGCGCGTTCATACCACTGTCTTCCTTATTAGTTATTTGCGTCCATGCCTGGCACTTGGCACTGCACCCACTGCGGCTCTGCCAGTGACCGGGCAGAAAAAAAGACACCACTCGGGCACTCAAACATGAGTGCCCCGCTTGGCACGGCAGGAGCGTAGACGCGATTTCCATAAAAACAAGGAATGTCTTTTATATTTTTTAATTATCTAAACACGAATCTATATAACTTGTATGGCCAGATATTCTTTGCTAAAAAGACGCGTTTACACCTCCCGCCCCGCGTGAAATACCGATTAAAGATCAACGTTTAATAAGTCCTTAAGGAATGAGGCGTTTTATGAACGACACGATTCATTTACTCACTCGCCATCGTAGCGAGCGCAGCTTCCAAACACGCTCTGTGGATGAGGAGTTGCTAAGCGCCATTATTCAAACTGGCCACAAAGCGCCCTCTGCCTTCAATGCGCAGCACATTTCCTCGGTTGTGGTACGTGCCCCCGAAACCCGCCAACGTATTGCAGAACTGGCAGGCGGTCAGCCCTGGATTGCGACCGCACCCGTGTTCATCACGCTGATCGTGGACTTTCACAAAACAGCGCAAGGGGTTGCCCGGGCCGGGGCCGAGCAACATATTCACCGATGCCTTGAAGGCATGCTGGCTGCTGCCACCGATGCCGGGATCATTCTCAGCACCATGATGACGGCAGCCCGCTCACTGGGCCTGGGCGTGGTGCCGGTTAGCGGCATCCGTGCCAATGCCAGTGCCATGATTGAACTGCTGCAATTGCCTGAAAAAACCTTCGCCCTGTGCGGAATGGCGCTTGGCTATGTGCTGCATCCGGCCGCGCAAAAACCGCGCTTGCCGATAAGCAGCTTTCGCCATGACGAGCGCTATGACCCCCATGCGATTGCCCCGGCGATAGGCGAGCACGACCAGGCGATGCTCGCACACTGGCAACGTCAGCAACGCCCACAGCCGCAGAGTTGGTCGAGCAGTGTGGGCCAGCGTTACTCCCATAACTACCGCCCGCAACTGAGAAATCAATTGCGGGCCAACGGCCTCGATATTGAGTAAATACTAACGATGCAGGTCGCACGGCGGGTTGTCCGGCAACGTCAGCAGCTCAGGCATTGCTCCATGCAACCGGGGCCACACGCAGGAATTGCTTGAGCTCTTCCAGTATTGTCTGCGGCCAAAGATCACTCAGGCCGCCGGCACGCAGTTTGAGTGCCGGCATGATCCATTGCACACCGTCGTAACCCCACTGTGCATTACCCCGCTCGCGATCCTGCAACGCACGCTGGAAAATCGCCAGGTCGCGGCGGTCTCGCCTCACACCACTGACACGCTCCACCCAGCTTTCGTAGCGTTGGCGAATCTCGATGAAAGGACCCTTTATGATCGCCAACACGCCGCATTGGGTGCGGTTATGAAACGCAATATTGGAAAGTCCGAAGTAGGGTTGGCCCGGGTTGATTCCAACGCTCGCCTCCGCGGGCAGGCGAAATACGGCCAAATCAATATCAGCATGCTCCTCAAGCTGCATCTGTGGGTCTGACAACAGCGTTTCGGTGTGCTCAAGCAGCTGCCATTGCTCGCGCCAGGCTGGGCTGTAGGTGTGCGTGCGCTCAATCACATCGTTGAGCAGTGGCAGCAACGTGCCAAAGGTTTTAAGTAACTGCCGACTTTCGTTGGGTGCACGTGAGGTGCGGGTGCGCTCGGCCAAATGGTTTAGGGTAAAAGCCACCTGCAAAGCATGGCTGCAGGTACCGCGAGCGTAGTCCCCCAACCGGGCCACATCGATCAGCACGTCTGCATGACGCTGCGCGTGCTCGGGTGCCAGAAACGCATAGATAGAGGCCAAGCCGTCGAGGTCGAAATGATCGCTGGTGACGATGCTCGCCTGCGGCCAGGCAGTGGCCTGCGCCATGTAGCGCAAAGCACTTTGCGTCGACAGGTTGGCTTTGTACGGCTGCGGGGTACGGTTGGCAGGCCAATGAGACAGCGTCAAACGCGTCTGCTCATTGTGGGTTGAGTCCAGCGAGATGTTGGCCACTTCACCCGTCATGTCCAACGGCAGATAGCCAAATTGACTGTGCGCATCAATACGCACCGCCTGCGCCGCTGCATCAGCAGGTGCAGCAGTTGCAGGTGGCAAATCCGGCAACGTTAACGGTACGCGCTGAAAGTCCACCTCGGCTTGCCTGATTTCGCCATGACCGCCCAGGGTGTAGACCAACCGGCACAGGTTTTCGCGCCGAATATCTCGCCCCTCCCCATTGCGCGGCGCACTGCCCGGCCCGGCAATGGCGCTCGTCAAGTCGATGAAGTGGTTTTCACACAAACCGATAGGCCGCCCACCGAGCAGGCGGATATCAAGCGCCCGGGTTTGCCCCAGGACATCGGCATCTGCCATTACCTCACTCTCACCGCTGTTCAATGCGCTGGACAGAGTCATGGCAACTCCGGCTTTTCAGTGGCCAGTAGCACGTCTCTATCAACGTGCCCCTCAACCGTATCGCGCCGGATCACCTGGCGCACAGTGATAAACAGCAGCCCCGACAGCAATGCATACAGACCAAACAACCACGCCGCAGCGCTCGAGGCACCCTCCACGCCGCCCGGTGTGGTAAATCCGGCCAGGTTAGCAATCATGCCCGCCAACGCCGCGCCAATGGCCGTGGCAATCAACTGCACTGTGGTAATGGAGGCCCCGGCAATGTCTTTCTCAGCATCCGGCACATTGGCCAATACCCGCGTCAGCAGGTGTGGCCACGCCAGACCTATACCTGTACCCACGCAGACCATGCCCACCGAGACCCCGCACAAACTCAGTAAAGAACCGGTGGTTTGCGGGACAAAAAAGCACGCCAGCGCCAACCCCACGACGACAAACACCGGGCCATACAGCGTTGCCCGATTGGCCGACTCACGGGCCAGGCTCGAACTGTAGAGCGCTCCCAACGTCCAGCCAGCCGCCATTAAAGCCGCGATATACCCCGCTACCAACGGCGTTTGCAGGTGTAGCACTTGCAAGAAGTACGGCACGAAGACTTCACTGGTCATGCCAATGACCATCAAGCTCATGGACAGATAGATCGGCAACAATGCGCCGTGGGAACTCAGGCTGTTTTTGGGCAACATGCGATGTTTGTCGCTGCCTTCCACCCGGTACACCGCATACAACAGCACCAACCCGACCAGTAACCCCAAGCCATTGAACAAGGGCGAGGGTTTGATGCTGCCCAGGGAGATGGCCAGCACCACTGCGGTCAATAGCGCCAGTTGCACCATCGGCACCGAGACCTTGGCACGCGGCTCGGTGCTTTTCTTTGGCAGCATCAGCGTAGCCAGCAACATGAATACCAGTGTGACGGGGATCAGCACCCAGAACGCCGCACGCCAGGCGTCATATTGCGCAAATACACCGCCCACCGCAGGTCCGATCAACGTCGCAGCGCCCCACATGCCCGAAATCAGGGCCATTGCGCGCGGCCACAAGCCTTCATCGAACACCAGGCGGATCATCGAGTACGGCAAGGCGAACAATAATCCGCCCCCCAACCCTTGCACTGTGCGCCCAAGAATCAACACGCCCATGTCCGGCGCCAGGCTGCAAATGCCACAGCCGATGGCAAAAATCACACCCGCTACTGCATAAGCGAGTTTTGGCCCAAGGCCTGTCAGGCACTTGGCCGACAGCACTGAGCCGATAATCGAAGCCACGACAAACAACGTGGTGTTCCAGGCGTAGTAATCAAGCCCGCCGATGTCCTTGACCACAGACGGCAAAATGGTGGTGACCAAGTACACGTTGATCGCATGCAACGCGACTCCACCCGCCAGCGCCAAGGACCTGAGTCCGTTTTTGCCCAGCAATAATGCCGCCCATCCTGTTGCCGTTGTCATATCCCTGTCCTGAGTTACATTCCGTTGCATCGAGCCTATTACAAAAGGTAAAGCTTTGATAATTATTTTTTGAAGTTGTGGGTATGATCACGCCCGGCTTCACCCATCCCTCTTGAGACGACAACTGCCCTATGTGCGCAACCCCGACCGACTCCGCCACTGCCTCGCGCAACACCGGCGCCACTGCTGAACGGATTCTGTTTTTGCTCAAATCCCATGGCCCGCTTAAAACTGCCGACCTGGGACCGCTGCTAAAAATCACCCTTGAGGCCACACGCCAGCAAATTCAAAAACTGCTGGAGGCCGAGCTGATTGTCGGTCAAGTCGTGCCTTCGGCAGGCGCTGGCCGCCCCTCGCAGAAGTGGGCGCTGACCCCTGCGGCGCAGGCGCGGTTTCCCGACACGCACGCACAGCTCACCTTGCAGCTGATTGATTCGATCAAGTTGATCTACGGCAACGATGGCATCGATAAAGTGGTCAGCAGCATTGAACAAGCCAATACCCACGACTACGTCAACGCGTGCGCGCAGGCCACCAGTCTCGAAGAAAAAGTCATGGTTCTGGTAAGGATTCGTGACGCGGCCGGTTATATGGCCAGCATGCAGGCCGACGGTGAAAGCTGGCTGCTGATAGAAAGCCATTGTCCGATTTGCATTGCCGCGCAGAAATGTCAGGGCTTCTGTCGCTCGGAGCTGCAAGTGTTTCAGGCGGCGTTAGGGCAAGACGCTGACGTTGAACGCATTGAGCATTTGATCACCGGCGATCGCCGGTGCGTCTACCGTGTGACGCCGCACCCGTCTTGAGCGACGGGGGGGCGCGCGGCTGACCTTGCGCCTTCGCCTTAAGACTCAAGTGCGAAGGCTCGCTCTTCTAGCGCTGCGTCTGGGCAGTGACGCCACGCATGTCTTCGAAGAAGGCTTTGTCTTTAGGTACCCGATCAGAAGCCTTGGGGATGTTCGGCCCTTGAGCGTCCTGGCTTTCTACGTACCAATAACAATGCTTGATCGCACGCGTGATACCGACATAGGCCAGACGCAGCACCTCGTCCTTCTGCGCCGAATCATACGGCTCGGGGTCACCCGCCTTACCTAGCCCAGCCATGCGATACACCTGATTTTTGTAGGGCGATGACGTCAGATGCTGACAGTCTCCCAGCAGGAAAACCGCATCCGCTTGCAGCCCTTTGGAACTGTGATAGGTCAACTGTTTAAGCCTGCGTGCCTCTGGCGGCAATCTAGAATCCGCATTAACTACAGGCTGTATTTCTTTTTCTATCAATAACTTATCGCTGCTTTTTCGATACAACATTAAGACGCTGTTACCTGCGTTGTAATGCTCGATCAGTTGTGCGGCCAGTGCCTGATCGTCACGATTCAATACAGCAACCGGCACCAAGGTTTTTGGTTCTCCACTCGCTTTGGCACGCTTGCCGGGAATACCGGGCGCTGCACGCACGATGTGTTCGGCGGCATCAATAATGTGCTGGTGGCTACGGAAATTGTCACTGAGCATCACCCGCGTAGTGGCCGGTGAAACAAACTCTTTATTGAAATCCATAAAGTATTTGGGCGAACTGCCCCGCCAGCCGTAAATCGACTGCCAATCATCGCCAACACACAGCAACGACGAACGTTGTGCGCCCCGGCCGATGTGCATGGCGGGGCCGCGGCTGCGGATCTCGCGCAAACTGGCACGCAACCAGGAGACGATCTGTGGCGAAACGTCCTGAAATTCATCGATCATCAAGTGCGAAAGCGGACGCAATTGCTCATGGTTGAGCAGCTTGAAATTTTCGGGGCTGTTCTCGCCAAACAGCGCGAACATGCGGTTATAGGTCATGACTGGCGGGGTTTGCGCCAGCAAGTGATCTTCCAGGGCACGCCAATACAGGCTCAACGCCTCGAAGAAAAACCGGTCGGGGTCGTCCTTGGCAAAGCGCATGTCACCGACAGCCATCGCAACATCCAGCCCAAGGTTCTCGATAAAGCTGGCGGCGCTGACAAAACAGTCCAGCAGCGGCGCTGAACTCAGCTCCCCCTTGAGCTTGTAGTCAATGCCCGGCCCCGCGCTCGCCTCATCCGCCAGCGCGGATAGAACACGCTTTGACGCACTATAACTATCTATCCATATCAATGGCTTATCGCAGAAAGCTCGAAACAGGGTCTTCTTGACTGCGCACTCAGCGCGCACGGTCAGCTTGGCATTGGGACGGCTGATCTGCGGGCTTTCTCCTGGATCAAACCCCAACACCACCCACGCGTCGAGCTGCGGGATATAACCGTGGCAATGGAAGGTGGAGCCATTGATCTGGAAGGTTTCACGGCTCAGCTCAATGCCCTGGATAGGCCACGCGCCCGCGCCAAACCATAAATCTTCGAGGGTGTCGCAGAGTTCTTCATCGCGCTTGGCGGCTAATTCAGTCACCGCCATGCGCTTTTGCACATCAGGATGATCACGTTCCAGCGCCCTGAGCTGTAGAGCATGCCGACACAGCGGCGCTATAAGCGTCTTGAAGCGTTCGTCACGGGTGTACAGCGCGTGATAACAGGCATTCAGTTGTTGGCGCTGGGTGTCGTTGATGCGCAAATCAAAAGGATTGCTCTCAACCTCTTCATCCGCCTGGGCACTGCGCGCACTGAGGTTTTCAAAGGCTTCTAACTTGGCGTAACCCGGCAGGCTGCGCACCATCGGCAAAATACGCGAATGAAAGGTGCGTACAACGTCCTGCGCCTGCTTGAAACTCAGGGCTTGCCCCCACAAACCGAACACTTCTTGCAGCTTGGCAATAAAGTCCTTACGCGACTCTCGGGTAAAGGTGACGACGGTCATCGAACTCAGCTCAAAACCCAAGTAGTGGCTGAGTAGCAAAATACGCAACACCAGCGAGGTCGATTTCCCTGCCCCTGCACCCGCGACTACCGAGGTTGAAGGGGTGTCACTGAAGATCATCTTCCATTGCGCCGCACTGGGTTGCGCATGCGCCGGCAACATCGCCGCCACATCAGCCTTGACCTGCTTTTTCAACTCAGCCGTCAGGGGCAGGCGCCAGTCATCGAACAAGTCATCGTCGACCCCCGGCCCGCGCAGTTCCCGGGATCGCGTGTCATTGATGTGCAGCACCTGACGCCCGTCTTCAAATCCCTCTGCGTGGCCCTCTTTGTAGCCGTAATCCACCCCCGCGCTGTGCCCGCTGCGAAACCCGTCCGCCTGGCCATGCAACCACGATGCTGCGTGTTGAGCCCGCAAACGGGTTAAACCGCTGCCAAACAACCGTGCAGCCAGGCGCTTGAGCAAAGGCAGTTGAGTGATAGGAGCGAGTTCATCAGGCTGATCGGATTTGTGTTGCGGCACGCTGACTCCAGGGTGTGAGGCTGTCCGGGGGCACTATGGTCGCCCCATTGCGCGAAGAGTTCTAGCTAATTGCTTGAATGTCAGCAGTTTAGCTTGTGCTTTGAAGGCAAAGGATTATCTGTTGCCACGGATAAGCATCGAATAAGTAGATTGGTTTAAAGCATTTTTTACGCTTTTTATCGATTAATCATTATTGGACACTCACTCCCATCATCGATCGGGTAGCAGCATCCTTCGCCCGACTGACCCGAACAGGAGCAGCATCATGCTTGAACTCAGACCTTTCAACACACTGGGCGGCGCGAATCACGGCTGGTTGGACGCGCATCATCACTTTTCGTTCGCCGAGTACCACGACCCGCAACGCATGAACTGGGGCAACCTGCGCGTGTGGAACGACGACGTCATCGCTCCCGGCACCGGTTTCCCAAAACATCCGCACCGTGACATGGAAATCATCACCTATGTGCGAGAAGGCGCCATCACTCATGAAGATAACCTGGGCAACAAAGGCCGCACTGAAGCAGGCGATGTGCAAGTCATGAGTGCCGGCACTGGCATTGCGCACAGCGAGTTCAACCTGGAATCGACCGCGACCAAGATTTTCCAGATCTGGATCCTGCCCAATCAGGCCGGTGATGCACCTGCGTGGGGCGCCAAACCGTTCCCTAAAGGTCAGCGTGAAGGCTTTGTGACATTGGCCAGCGGCAAGGATGGTGATCAAGAGAGCCTGCGTATCCGCGCCGACGCTCGCCTGGTGGCCGCCAACCTGAAGGCGGGCGAGACAGCCGAATACGTCTTGGATAAAGGCAGACGTGCGTATCTGGTGCCTGCGACCGGTGTGATTGAGGTCAACGGCCTGCGAGCCAATGCCCGTGACGGGGTGGCCATTGCTGATGAAAGCGTGCTGCGCGTACAGGCACTGGAGGACAGCGAAATCGTACTGGTCGACGTGGCATGACGCCCAATGAAAAAGCCGGGCCTGTAATGAGGCTCGGCTTTTTCACGGTTTGAAACACCCTTAAGTCATTGGGTTATCGATCTGGATGTACAGCGAAAACGCACCCAGTACCAACCAGAAGCAGGCGAACAGCCAAGGCGACCGTACCGAGAACATCAACGATTTTTTGTAGCCTTTGTGCGTCGACTCCATCTCACAAAACAGCGGCGACTCGTCATAAGCAAGCCCCATCTGTGGCTCGCTGCTTAGCAACTCACTCTGCTTGAAGTGCCAATGATCGATGATGTCGTACGCAGCCCGAATACCCGGCCAGGCATTCAACGAAATCATCAGCCCCAACACCGCCAACATCGGTGGCACGGTCAACGTGAAGAACTTGCCCCACTCCGGGTTGAGGTTGGCCATGCTCGACGCAAATGCGATCACCAAAAAAGACTGGGCTGCCAGATAGGCGTCCGTGCGGTGGGACAAGATGCTGGTTTCGTACTGGATTTCGCGGCGATAAAAGTCCAGACGGTCCTTGGGTGAACCAAACATTTTTGCGTCATGTTCGGTGTGAACGTGTGGCGGGGTGTCCGGGGTAATGATTTGGGTCATCCAAAGCGCTCACGCAGTGACTCGAAAACGCTTTGATGCCCACAATGACGACAAAGTTCAGCGCGTTGCCAGACCTTCGGCCACTACTTTGCGCCGCTGAATCATGTACCCCAACAGTGCTACAGGTGCTGAAGCCAACATGACTTCGACGGTGATTTCTAGCGGCTTACTGATGTAGGCCGATACCAGCAGACTGCCCAGAAAGCACAAACCAAGCTGTAGGGTATTTTGCAGTGCAGCAGCTTTGCCTGAGTTTTTGGAAAATGGCAGCAAGGCGTTGGCGACCACGATCGGGTAACTCGCACCGTTGACCAACGCCATCAGGCAAAACGGAATCAACAAAGTGATCAGCGTGGGTTCAGTCTGTGTGGCCACGACATAGAGTCCCACCATGCTTGCGCAATAAGCCAACAACAACCAGGGCAATAACGTACGGCCTTTGATGCGCTGCAAGGCACTGCGGCAGCTGTAGCCGCCAATCAAAAATGCCAGCGTCGGAAACGCATAGCTCAAGCCAATATCATTCGGGCTGTAACCCATGTCGCCGAGGATGAAGGGTGAAGCCGTCAGCCAAGCGAAAAAACTGGCTGAGCACGCTGCAAAAATCATCACATTGCCGCTGAACGTCGCCGAACTCAGCAACTGGAAGTAACTCACGCGCGCAGGGTCGGTCTGAATACGTACGCGCGGCTTGTCTTTAAGCAGCAACGTGGGCACCAACAGCATCAGAGAAATCCCCAGCAACACCGTGAAGATTGCCTGCCACCCCAAATGGTTGAGCACCACGGCCCCCAACAGGGGCGCCAGGGCTGGCGATAAGCCCATCAGCGGCATAATGCCTGCAAACACCCGATTGGCTTTGTCGGCCGGGTAACGGTCAATCACCAGGGCTTGCCACGTCACCGCTGCGGCGCAAATGCCGATGGCCTGAACAAAGCGCAGGCTCAACAGCCACACCGCGTTGTCGACCCAGAGCATGCCCAGGCAGCCCAACGCAAACATCGACAAACCCGTCAAGAGCACAGGCTTGCGTCCAAGCCGATCCGACAGCGGTCCCCAGAGCAATTGGCCAAACGCAAAACCGGCCAGAAAGATGCTTAAACTGGCCCCCACCGCACCGGCTGACAGCTGTAACTCACTGCGCAATGTGCCAAATGCCGGTAAATACATATCCATCGCCAAATAGCCCAGCATGCTGAGGCCGGCGAGGTAACAGGTGAAACCAAACGAGTTCTTCATGTGCACCTAAAAGCTTCCCATCAAACAATTTGTTGACTGGCGTGCATTATCCGGCTGAGCATTCGCTTGTGAAGCGATAATAATTTCACTTTGGCATCAATTATTTCGAAGGCAAAACTGTGTGGTCTGAATATTCTCTGGATGTCATTGATGCCGTAGCCCGGCATGGCAGCTTCAGCGGCGCAGCCCAAGAGCTGCATCGGGTGCCATCGGCCATCAGTTATACGGTGCGTCAACTGGAAGTGTGGTTGGCGGTGCCGTTGTTTGTGCGCCGTCACCGGGATGTGGAGCTGACCCCGGCCGGTCAGCTATTTGTCAAAGAAGCCCGTGACGTGCTGAAAAAAATGCTCGGCACGCGTCGCCTGTGCCAGCAAGTGGCCAATGGCTGGAGCGGCCAGTTACGGGTCGCGGTGGACTCCATCACCAAGCAACCGCGCTGCCAGCAAATGGCCATCGACTTTTACCGACACTTCCCCGACGTGGAACTGATTATTCGCTACGAGGTGTACAACGGCGTGTGGGACGCCCTGGTCGATGGCCGCACCGACATCGTCATCGGCGCGACGCGTGCCATCCCGGTAGCGGGCAGTTTTGCCTTTCGCGACATGGGGTTTCTACACTGGTTATGCGTTGCCAGCCCTGATCATGCGCTGGCCTCCTGCCAAGGCTTGCTCAGTGATGAACAACTGCGGCCCTACCCCTCGTTGTGCATGGATGACACATCACGCAACCTGCCCAAACGCGACACCTGGACGCTCGACAACCAACGCCGAATGATGGTCCCTGACTGGGCGACGGCGTTGGCCTGCCTGTGCGAAGGCTTGTGTGTTGGCATGGTGCCTGCGCATCTGGCTCAACCTCTGATCGCACAAGGGCAGTTGGTGGCCCTGCACCTGCAACGTCCCTTCCCCGCCAGCCCCTCCTGCATCGCCTGGGTACAAAACAACCATTCCCCGGCCATGAGCTGGTTGCTGGAGTACCTCGGCGACACTGACACCCTGAGTCAGGAGTGGCTCAATGATGCCGAGTGCGGTGCTCAGTGATCAAACAGGATCGGGTACAACGACAGCACCAACAGCAGCGCCATGCTCAGATTGAATGCCAATAACCACTTGGGCTTGGTCAGCACGGAGCGCAAAGCACTGCCAAAGCCTGCCCACACGCAGACGCTGGGCAAATTGATCACCGCGAACACCAGCGCAATGATGAACACATTGACGATGTATCCCTGCGAGGGGGTGTACGTGGTAATTGCACCGACCGCCATCACCCAGGCCTTGGGGTTGACCCACTGAAAAGCGGCTGCACCCCAAAAGCTCAACGGTGCGCCATGTACATTTTGCGTAGTTGAAACTGGCCCGCTGGTGGCGACCTTCCATGCCAGATACAACAAGTAGGCGGCGCCCAGGTAGCGCAATACGGTGTAAGCCACCGGCACGGCCTTGAACACCCCGCCCAGACCCAATCCCACCGCCAATACCAAAAACATAAAGCCAAAACTGATACCCAATGCGTGAGGAAGAGTTCGGCGAAACCCAAAGTTAACGCCCGAGGCCAGCAACATGGTGTTGTTGGGACCAGGGGTGATGGAGGAGACGAACGCAAACAACACAAACGCTGAGATTAATTCGAGGGAGAACGGCATGTTTACGTCCGGTGTTTAAAGGGTGGTTGAACACACCCTAACGGATCACCGGGCAAGACTTGCGTTACAGCTGAGGCGTATTTGTACCGCACACATTGGCCAGCGTTTTCTGTTTTGAGCACATGTTTTTCACGCGCCGTTCACATTCCAGAGCCTAAATTGAACCCACTCCTTTAGTGAATCCCTCTTGGCCCGCTTCCCCCAGCGGGCCTTTTTTTGCTCGCAGATTGTTCAACCTCAATCATCCAGAGGCTGTGGGGCTTTCGCTGGCCGGGACGCTTTTACAGCGGTCTCGCCTTTGCCTTTTTTAGCTCTATCGGGTGGGGTCACCAGATCCTCAGGCCTTGAGTACTCTTTCTCTTGAGCAGGCAAGTTATCAATTGCGCTGAAGATGATATTGAGGTCGTGTGTGTCGGCAGGTAATGGCACAGGCTGGCCGTCTTTGCCAAAAACAAGGACTTGGGTGCTGTTGATGACACCTACACTGAGCCCCCGAATCAGCGCCATGGTTTCTGGTTGTTCCAGGTTTTTGCCGTCGCGTTTACCGCTCAAACCTTCAACCGTATACAACACCATCTTGCGGTCTTTGAGCCGTTGCTGCGTGGTCTGTTCTTCGAGGTTTTCTTTCAACGTTTTCAATGTGGGGTCAGCAGACGTACGAGCAAAAATAACCAGCGGGCGATACTTTCCAATGTCCTGTTTCAAGGGGCTATCAATGTCAGCAGCCTGTGCGGCGCCAGACAACAATACGCCAGCAAGAATCATCACGCGAATAAGCATCCAGACCTCCTTTTTCATCATCGAACCGGGGCGTGAGCAGACGTTGAAGACCTTCTCCCCGGTCTGCCTGCCAAGAGTCTAGGCCAAGGGATTTATCACGCCACCAGCGCTCCCGAACTTTGCCTTTGGGGTTTATTCATTGCAACTACATACAGGTGCGAGTCGCTTTACCCCTCTTGCGCAGCTTTGCGCTTAGCCCTGACATGCCGCACAAGCGCCACAACCACCACCAAGGCCATCACCCCCAAAATGATAGGCCAACGGTACGGTTTCAGATCGCCCAATACCTGTTGCAGGAAATCCCCGGCCCAATATCCGGCACTGGCAAACAGCGTGGCCCATACCAGCGCGCCTAACAGATTGATACACGCAAACTTGAGGGGCGACACCTTGCACGCGCCAATCACCATCGGCCCCATCAAACGCATGCCGTAGAGAAACCTCACGGTAAAAATCGACACCGTGGGGTGTTGATTCACCAGGTGCGTCACCTTGTCTATGGCCGCCTGTTGCTTGTGCAGCCTGGGTAACAGGCGTTCCCCAAAGTAGCGGCCGGTCCAAAACAGCAACTGATCACCCAGCATCCCGGCCAAACTGGCATAACCAATCACCGGCAGCAGCTTGAGTACATGCTGATGGGCCGCCATACCGCCCAAAATCAGAATGGTCTCGCCTTCCAGCAAACAGCCAATAAAAATGACCAGATAACCATAGGTTGCCAGCAGGTAATTGAAATCCAAGTGTTCAAACATGCGCGTTCAATGACTCCATTGAGGGGTTAAACGGTAGCGATTTTGCACCTCAGTGCCGATGCCGATGATGAATATCCGGAAAGTGCGGGTGGCTATGATTGATCGGCAGATGTACATGCATATGGCTATGGGGCTTATCCCTCGCCACCTCTTCGACATGTTCGTGTTGATGATGTTCATCATGATGGTGACGGTGGGCGTGCTCTATCAACCAATGGTGATGCTCGTGCGTGTGCAACTCAGTCAAATGCAACCACACCCCCATAGACATGAATGCAGCAGCCAACCAGAACGGGAGCGACACCGACTCACCCAACACCAGGATCGCGAGCGCAGCGCCTAAAAAAGGCGCTGTGGAAAAATACGCACCGGTGCGTGCAGCCCCCAGGCCGCGCAGTGCCAGCACAAACAGCACCAGGCTCACACCATAGCCGAGAAAACCGATCAGCAAAGTCGGCGTTAATACCGCCAATGCGGGCAACTGGGCGCCAAGCGACAGGGCTATTGCGCAATTGACGCCACCGGCAAACACACCTTTGGCGCCCGCGATATACAGCGCATCAGAAGCCGAGACCTTGCGGGTCAAGTTGTTGTCCACGGCCCAACACAGGCAGGCAAACGCCACGGCTAACGGCCCTGACAGGGACTGCCCCCCAACGCCCACCCCAACTGACGGCCAGGCCAACACAACCCCGCCCGCAATAATCGCCAACATACCCAAGACAATTCGGCGGTCGGCGTTTTCTTTAAACACCACCCACGCCAGCAACGCCGTCAACACAGGCTCCAGATTCAACATCAAAGACGCTGTGGCGCCGGATGTGCGCGTCAAACCAAACATCAACGCCACGGGGCCCATGACCCCACCAAATGCAATGGCACCCAGCAACCACGGCCATTGGCAAGCACTTAACCCTGACGATTTCCAGCCACGGTCTCTGACACAACGCACCAGCAACACCCCCGCGCCACTGCCCACATACAACAACCCGGCCAACAACACAGGGGAAATATCGGTGCCCAACAGCTTGGCCAGCGGAGTACTTGCACCAAACAGCGCAGCAGCCACCAGCGCATAAATCACACTCGTATTCATTTCGCTTACTACAGTTGCAAACCTGCAAATACCCTAGCCTAAACCAGCTTGGGGAGGCGGCGGATAAACCAGGCCGATGCCTGCCTTAAGACAGCCAACGCCTTGCCCACCAACAGTGGGCGTTCATAGCTTCATGATTTTTCGACGTTTTTATGAGGCACTCGGGTAAAAAAATGTACATAAATGGACGTTATCGAACTTGCCTCATTGCACAAGCCTCTATATATTCGTCCACCTGTCACGCAGGCTCTTGAGCACTTTAAGCAATTAAAGTCCCATCCTCCCTGACGCGCTGCACAGCGCTACCGCCCGAATGGCGAAATTGGTAGACGCATGGGACTTAAAATCCCCCGTTCGAAAGGACGTGCCGGTTCGATTCCGGCTTCGGGCACCAAACAAATCAAGGGCTTGCATGAGATTCTTCATGCAGGCCCTTTGTTTTTAGTTCCGCAATTATCCTTTTCGCCCCATCCCTGGCGTCCTGCCACTTACCAAAACTCAACATACGATTGCTCCTGGAACCTGACCGGAACACGTCACTCCTCAGCGGGCATTTCTTCGCCGCGAACGGGTTCGGGTTCAGCCGCGAGTTTCATGCGGTCAGCTTTGCTGATGTACTTCACCTTGTTTTTCGGTGCCAATTTGGCACTGGCTTTTTTAGCGTGAGCCTTCAAGAGTTGCGTTATTTTTTTGCGACGATTCATATTTCAGTACTCAACGTGCCTGCTCTGAAGGACGTCCATTTAAAAAATTTACCCGACACGGTGTGTCAGTGGCCGGTGCGGGCGCCACTGACACTGCCGCAATCAGTCCGAACCGTATTTGGGCGATCGAGGCCCATACAGGATCCCGGTGCGCTGGCCAGCCGACAGCAATCGGGCACTGGCTACACCCGCAATAGGGTGTGCAGCATCGGTGGAGCTGTTAATCACCTGCTTGACGGCAGCCGTGATCAACATACCGATAATGCCTCCCCCGTTGCCGTTGCCCTCTTCGCTGGAAGCCCGAGCCACACCGGTCCACAACGTGGTGCCCGTTTTCAGGTCCACCAGTTTTGCCGTGGCCGTGACAGCGGTGTCACTGGCGATCAGCATGTAGCGCGTGCCGTACTCAGTGACGGTGATGTAAAGCCCAGCGTCTGCGCCAAAGATTTCCTGCAACTTGGCCGGTGATACAGCCTGAATATCATTGGCCGTGGTCAGCCCGTTCTGGCGGAAAGTTTCATCCACCAACGCAATCGGCAGCACGTAGTAACCCGCCTCGGCCAACGGGTACGTGACCTGCGACACCAGGCTGTAGGAGGCCTGAATTTCGGGAGACTCGTTGATCGGTGGCAGTACCAGGATGCTTTTCGGACGGCTTTGTTTAAACGCCGCGTAGTCGATGGTTTTGGGGGCTGCGCAGCCGCCCAGCAAGGCCAGGCTCAACAACACCGCTAAATAACGCGCACTCATTTGGTATCTCCGGCCTTGGCGTTCTTGAGCAAGAAGTCCATGTAAGGCCCGGACTCGGGAAACAAGGCTTTTTCAGTGCGAAACTGCTGCACCATCTGATCATCCTTGCCCATCGACAGGTACAACATGCCCAAATGCGCGTGATAACCGGGCGGAGCTGAACGACCGCTGGCATTGATCTTTTGTAGATCGCGCTCCAGTGCCTCGACCTGCTGCTCCTTGGGTTCACCCTTGAAGTATTCGTACACCTGCGGCTGATAGCTTTCCCACTGATACAGCGGTTTGGGCGCGGTTTGGCAACCGGCCACTATCATGAATCCTGCCAGCATCAGCGACAACTTGACTGCCTTGCTCATCCTTGTACTGCTCCTTGATGCATCACTGATCAGTTTGAACGCGGGTTCCAGGCGCCAGCGTTGATACCGTCTACCAAATGATTGATCGCTTCACGCATGGCCAGGTCCAGCACCTTGCCGTTGAGTGTGGAGTCATAGCTGGCAGTGCCGCCAAAACCCACGATTTCACGATTGGACAAGGCATATTCACCTGCACCCTGAGTCGAATAGACCACTTCTGAGGTGCTGATGTTGACGATGTTCAGGTTGACCTTGGCGTAAGCCACCTGCGTTTTACCACGACCCAGCAAACCGAATAATTGACGGTCGCCGGTTTCCTTGCGACCGAACTCGGTCACATCGCCTGTCACGACGTAATCCGCGCCTTTGAGCTTTTGGGCCTGGCCTTTGATCGCAGCTTCCTGGGCGATTTCGCCCATATTGTCGCGGTCCAGCACGCTGAAGCGGTTGGTCTGCTGCAAGTGGGTGATCAAGATGGTCTTGGCTTGTCCGCCGAGGCGGTCGACACCATCAGAAAAAATCCCGCGCATGTAACTGGAGCGGTTATCGAACTTGCCCACCGCAATTGGCACGCGCACACCGTGGTACGCAACGCTGGCACTGGCGACTTTCTCAATGGGTAATGCGCGCGAGCTTTCAGTGGCACAACCGGCCAGCGCAAAAAAGCCAACCACGGCGGTGCTTGTCAGCAGGGTTTTGAACAGTGTTTTCACTGGATACTCCTTTAAGGAAAACGGGGTACCTGGTATTTCGCACTGCCGAACGCTGCCATCTCGCCGACGATTGCCCACGTCAGGCACAGGCCATTGCGGGCGTGTAACGCGCGGCGCGCCAAATGAACATCGGGGCATTTTAAGAGGGGCGCACAAACGGATATGGCGCAAGGCTTAAGGCTGACCAGGTACTGTCTTGCTGAGTTCTTCACGCATGAGGGCTCAGAAAGCGCGCGGACAATACCAAACTGACCTGTCTGCTACAACTTGCCGCTACTTTCCTGATTGCGGATGCCGAAAGCCGTTGACCACGATATACAGCAGCGGACCTATCGAGACGAACACCGCCGTCAGCAGAAAATAAGGCCATACAGTAACGATCGGACGCCCCTTCGAGCGAGCATCGCGATACATCCAGACACAGGCCATGCCACCCAACACATACAAGTCAATCACCACCTGGGCCGTATCGGGCTTGGACATAAGTTGCAGGCCGAAATCAATCAGGGATTGGTCGGCCTGCCACAAGGTGAACGCCGTATACGAGGAGAACAGCAGCAGTGCGATGAGCGCGAGGTAAGGTTTTTTCATGATGGCCATCCTTGAGCAAAGGGGGTGTCAGCTGCCGTTACGTTAGTGATAACGTCACCGGCCAAGCAATGACCTGTCAGGTCATAGACGTTTGCCTTGTGCCCACAAGAGTTCATCCATGAACAGCCAACCGTTCCCACGAGCAGTGCCATCTGATAGCGCCGGTACACAACTGCGCCTGATTCGCCGACAGGCTGGACTGAGCCAACTGGACCTTGCCCTGATCAGTGGCATTTCACAGCGTCACCTGAGTTGTATAGAAACGGGCCGTGCCACACCGGGGACGGGGACGCTGCACAACCTGCTAATGGCGCTTCAGGCCCCACTGGAGCAATGCAACAACGTCTTTTTGGCCGCAGGATACGCGCCACGCTACCAAGCAACCCCGCTCGCTTCGCCTTCAATGCAGGCCATCCATGAAGCCATCCAGCATGTGCTGCACGCCAACAATCCCGCCCCCGCTATTGTTTTGGACAGTCAGTGGCAGGTCCTGGCCGCCAACGCCAGCACTCAAGTGTTGTTTGACCTGGTGGGATTAACGCCTGATAACGCTCAAGGATTGAACCTGCTTGTGACCCTGCTGCAACCGGGTGGCTTGGGTGACCACCTGATCAACGCCTGTGAAATCAGGCGTGTTGCCTGGCAAAGGGCTGCGCGTGAAGCCTTGGACAATCGCGAATTGGCGCACCTGCTGGAGCAACTGCCCGCCCCCGCCATGCCGGAGGTGTTGAGCGATGAGCTGCCACCGCTGGTGATGACGCGGGTCAACTCTCAACAGGGCGAGCTGAACTTCCTGTCTACCTTCACAACATTTGGCATGCCGCAGGATGTCACGGTGAACTCCTTGCGCATCGAGCACCTGATACCGGCTGACCCGCACACGTGGCACACCATGCGCCGAGCGTATGAGCAGGCCAGTCAGTAACGCGTGACACCCCTCAGCGAACCAGCATGGCCGCACCGGCTGCCACCATGATCGCGGCGGCACCGCGAAACAATCGCTGTTGCGCGCGCAGGCTCGACAGCAGGTGACGAATACGCACCGCACCAAAAACAAACAGTGCCCCGACACTCAGTAGCACCAGCACCGTTAACGGCACCAGCATCAACCCCCACGTCGCCAGTGATACGGTTTCAAGGTTGATCACCAACGGCAGCAAGGCCAGGTAAAACGCAATGGTTTTAGGATTGCCCAAGGTGATGGTCAAACCTGAGACCGCCGCTGACAGCAGTTCTTTACGCTTCACAGGCTTACCGACTTCAATCGCCTGATGATCGGCAAACCAAAATTGCCAGGCCAGATAGAACAGATACAGCGCAGCCCCCCAACGCACCAATTGGAACAGCTCGTTAAAGTGCTCAGCGATCATCGCCAGGCCAAACACGGCAAATGACAGGTACGTCAAATCCCCCAGAATCAAACCAAACAACAAACAAAACCCGGTCAGTGCTCCGCCACTGACACTTCTGGCCACCAGTGCAGCCATGCCTGGCCCCGGAATGGCTGCGGCAATACCTAATGCCGCGCTGTAGGTGAGTACCTGTGTCAAATCGAGCATAGCGTTCCCCCTCGGGACTTAAATTTTACGTAGGGCCAGGGCTCAAACCGGTCTGTGTCGTCAGACCGATGAGGCGAGCCACTGGCGGATTACCTCACGGGAAAACACCAGGTCCTGCACCGCCAACCCTACGGACTTGAAGAGCGTGACGCCCCCTTCCTCCCGCCAACGTCGATCAGTCGGCACAGCACCGATTTCAGTGCCCACGCCCTGCGGGTTCAAAACGCCTTGATTGACCGCTTTGATCACGCACTCACTGGCGGCCAACACCGACTGATTGCAATCGGTGAACAGAAGGCTGTCTTGGTACACATCTTCATGCAGCTCCTGAAACCCCAGCGCCGATGAGCCGATTGCGTTGACGTGGCAGTGCCTGGGTAAATCACTGCGCCTGATGATCGGTGACCTGGCGGCCGTGGTCAGGCACACAATATCGCGATCATGGACCGCCTCTGCGGCGCTGGCACATACGCTCACCGGCAGATCGCAGGTGCTCTGAATCCATTGGCCCAATTCACGGGTGGCTCGCGGGTTACGGCCCCAAATTGAAACGTGCTTGATGGGCCTTACGCTTTGCATGGCCAACACGTGAGCACGCGCTTGCAACCCGGTGCCGAGAATGGCGAGACGTGAAGCCTGGCGATGTGCCAGCATCTCGGTCGCATAGGCTGAAGCCGACGCAGTACGAATCTGCGTGATTGCACCGGCATCCACGGCCACCACGGGTGGCGCACCGGGTTCGTCATAGATCAACACACTGCCACTGTGCGACGGGCCTTTGGCAGCCTCGCCCAACTTGACCACCACGGACTTCAGGCCGAAGCCCTGATAGGGACCGGACTTGATGTACGCAGGCATGACGCCCATCAATTGCTGTTCAGCGCCCCTGACAATCGTGCGCAAAGGCTGATCAACCTGCCCTGTCGCATGCAGTTTGAAAGCGATTTCGCTCAGTTTGAGGCTCAGCGCATCATTGAGCAGCTGTGTGACCGAGTGGCTGTCCAGGTACAGCATCAATCAACCTCCGCTCGCCTGTTTGAAACCTTTAAACCCCGCCCATTGGAACGCGGTGTCGATTTCGGTGCCGGCAATGGCATTTACAATCGTCGACATGTTTTTCTGTGACACCCCGAGCACCACATCCAGCATGTTTTGCTGGCTGAAACCGGCACGCAACACCGCATCTATGGCGGCTTGGCCCAAATGCCCGCGTGCATGAATCACCTCAAGCGTAAAGCGGCGCAGAGCGCTCAATTGCGGGCTCAAACGGCTCGGGTCATGGGCGATGGCATCCACGACTGCCGCGTCAACCCCGTTGGACAGTGCGATGAATGCATGCGCCTGCACTGTGTACTCACAGCTGTTTTCAATCCCGGTGGTCATCCACACCAGCGCTTTTTGCTCCTCACTCAAGGAGCTGTCGATAAACAGGTCATGGGCGCTCTGATAAGCCGCGAGTAAGGACGGCGATTCAGACATGTAAGCGCTCTGATTAGGAATCCAGCCGAAGTTATCGATAGAGCTTTGCAGCAACGGTTTGCTCTTATACGGCGTCGAATCAAGCGTGTGGCGTTTCAATACAGTCATGACAACCTCTACTTTTATTCTTGGGAGTGAGCGCAGCGCTCAATTGCAATGCACGTTGCCTTCCATGCCCAACGCGCTCCACTGGGTGTAAGCGAACACTGACCACAGCATGCGGATGGGGCGTGTGCTGGAGACAAAGTTCAAACCGTGCAAGGCGGCGGCAACTTCAGTGGTCAGCGCCACGTCCACTTCACCTCGGGCCGCGGCGCCAGCGGCGGCACTGGTGGACAGCGCAAGAATCACGGAGTCCACCTCAAGTCCCTCTGGCAACAGTTCTTCAATCAGCATCATTGGCGCGGGGTGAGTGGCCACTGTCAGTTTTTTGGTCGTCAACGGCCCTTTGCTGGCCAAGCCATAAAGTGGCGTATCGAAGACAAACGTCGCCACCAGCGCCAACCGGGGGTCCATGTAGAAATGATTGATCTGCTGATAGGCATTGGCCACGATCATGACCGCCGGTACCTGTTCCACCAGGCTTGAACGCGCCTGTTCATACGAGTCGCACAGGTTGACCTGGACCTGAGCCCCCGGGTATTGGCGCCCAAACCACTGACTGAAGAAATGGGCGGCGGCTTCGCTGCTGGTCCCGTTGGGCCCTAGCGTGTTGATCACCAATTGACGCCAATCAACCACACCCAAATTCATGAAATTTCTGTCCATGTTCATGACGCTCCAAGTGCTCAATGAGTGACCGGGCTTAACCAGTGGGCGTATTGCGGGACCTGGCCCCTCACGGTTTTCAGATAAAGGTCCCTGACCTTCGCCGTGATGCTCCCCACCTGACCCGCCTGGGTCGAGTAGTGATCAATCTGGGTCACGGGCACGATTTCTACCCCCGTACCGGCAAGGAAGCATTCGTCGACGCTGAACAGTTCTGAAAACGAAATATCGCGCTCAATGACCTTAAGTCCCAGCTCATCCCGGGCCAGCGTCATCACCGTGTCACGGGTAATCCCTTCAAGAATATGAGCACTCAACGGCGGGGTAATCAGGCAACCGTCTTTGACCACAAACACATTGGAGGTGGTCGACTCAGCGAGATTGCCGTGCACATTCAACATCAGCGCATCATCAAAGCCCTGACGTTGCGCCGACTCCATCGCCAGCGCGGAGTTGGCGTAACTGCCAGTGATCTTGGCGCGGGCAGGCAATGACACATCGGGGATACGGCGCCAGGTCGAAATCGCACAACGCACACCCGTGGCGGGCATGTAGGCGCCCATTGGCAGGGTATTGATCACCAGCCCGGTGCTGACACCTGACAGTTTCACCCCAAACCCGACGCCCGGTAGCAGCGCCTTTTTATAGGCTAAAGGGCGGATGTAGCTGTCCGTGCTGGCTAGGTTGCGACCTAGCAAGTCAACAATAATGGCTTTCATTTCGGCGCGGTCAGGCAAGTTATCCAACTGCAACAACCTGGCGGAGTTCTCCAGCCGCTTGAGGTGATCCTCCAGGCGGAACACATTCAGCGCGCCAGCGTCACTCACATACGCACGAATGCCTTCGAACACCGCGGTGCCGTAGTTAAACGCCTGCGTCGTCACCGGGATCAGCGCTTGAGCGGCTTCCACCACCTGCCCTTCAAAGTAAACGTGCAGGTGCGGCTTGCGTGGGAGAGCCGGCGCTTGATTGGGGGTATGCGCCATGATCAGGCTCTCCGCGCAGCAAGGGTCAACGCGGTATCGCGTTCGCGGTTATCGCTGCCCTGACGCTTGTCGTGCAAGCGCGCGGCTTTCCAGCTGACCATGGCAGCGGTGCCGGTGACCGCATCGGTCGGGCCGACAGCAATGCGGGTCAGCGCTCCCAGGCGCGTCTGCATGAAGGCCGCGATGGCCACCAGATCGTTTTGCGTGGCCGCGCCCGGATACACCTCCAGCGTGACCTGCAACTGGTCAACGCCATCCACCGACTCCACCTGAATGTGGTAATCAAGGCAGCCCTTCAAGTGCTCGAACAACGCCGCTTCAACGTCGTAGGCACAATGGTTGTGGCCGTTGAGGACCAACGTGTCGCGCACACGGCCAATCGGCACGAGGTGCCACTTGCCGTTCTCCACGGCATGAACCCTGACCATGTCGCCGGTGCGATAGCGAATCAGCGGTTTTTGCCCTTGATACAAATGGGTGATCACCAACTCGCCGGTCATGCGCTGATGTTCCGGTGACAGCACCTGGCCCGTCGCCGGGTTGATCACCTCATAGATCACGTTCAGCGGCACCGTACACAGGTTGCCGCGGGCATCACACGCCGCCAGAATCGACGACTCCTGAGAGGCGTACATGCAGTTGTACAGCGTGCAATTCCACACTTCACCGATATTGCGCAACAACGCGGGCGTGGTCAGCTCGCCCAGTGTCAGCATCAGCTTGACCCCCAGGTTAGCGGGCTGCTGGCCTTTCTTGATCAAATGCCTGGCCAGGCTGATCGCCACGCCCGGCGTACACACCAGTGCTGTGATTTTCAACTCGCGGATCAATGCCACAGCACGGTCCAGCCCGACCACAGGCGAGCGCGGCCACATTTTCACCACGGTGTGCCCAAGGCTGCGGCACACGTCTTCAAAGGTGTCACCGGTTGAATGCAATTCAGTCGGGCCCATCACCCCCACAATGTGACGCTCACCGTGCGCGCGAAACAGCTCACCGTAGCGCTGGATCAGTGGGGTGTTATTGAAAATCGAATCATGCTCATTGCGCGGGCATGGCGTGGCGGCGCCGGTGGTGCCGGTGGTCTCGTAATAGACCCAGGCCTTATTGAGCGGTGCTGCGGCCAAATCGTGCCCGGCCTCGCGCAGGTCATTTTTACTGGTAAAAGGCAGGCGGCTGAAATGTTCCCAACTCAGCGAATCAATGCTGTTATCCGGCACGCTGGACAAATGAATCTTATAAAAAGCTGAGCCCGCTTTAACATAGCGCACCACCTCTTTAAGACGATCAAGTTGCAGTTCCTTCAGGGCAGACTCGTCAATATCACCCGCCTCAAAAGCCGCCTGCTGTTGATACACCGCGCGCGCCAGGTCTAAAAGTTCAGGTTTGAATAATGCGTACACATAACCTCCTTGTTATTTGAAGAGTGCGAGATTGCCGGTCAACTTATTGATTAACTTTTTCGGCCCCACCAGACCAATGGCGACTAACTCAATGGCCGGGCTGTCAGCCTCGGCAATACGCGACTCATATTCTTCATAGGTTTTGCAGGACTGCGCCAACGCACTAAACGGCATCACATGCACGCCTTCTTCCGCCAAGGCCTTTTCTTGCAGGCTGTGCAACAACGCATTGTCAGACACCAGAATAGGCAACGGTGCGTAAATGACACCGGGGTAGTTAATACCATCACGGCTGTGCAGATCCGGACCTACCAAGCCTTCGATCGCCCCCCCGAAACTGACCCCGATCACACTGATGGCATTGGCTGCATGCCCCAGCCCCAGAGCCTTGTCGACAACAATGACGCACTTGTGAATGGCCGCATCAAACTTCATGTGTCTCTCCCTGGACTTGCCGGCTTTTCAAAATATCCCACTGTTTTATCTGGCCACCCACGCCCCCGGCCAACAACCCGGCAAAACTGGAGGTTTGGCTGTCCACTTCAATATCCACCACCGACCACGTCGCAATACGCTGCCACTTCTCCACGCCACGCATATGATCCTGGTGTATCAAGTAGGCAGACAACTTTGCGTGATCTTCAAACAAGCCCATGACCACAAAATCCATCGCCTGTGCGCGCTCACTTATATTGCGCCCACAGGCCCAACCCCGAATCTCATCAATATTTAAAGGGTGTTGGCGGGTGATTATTTCGGCGTCCATCACTTCTTCATCACCCCATTGATACGGTTCAATAAACTTGAAAAACACCAAATGAAGAATCATGCAGTCCCCTGAACATGCACCTCAAGGCACACGTTACTGTTATTTTTATATAAGCAAGGATTAACCCTCACCACGAAAGTTATTCAAGGCGTGCGTGCAGGTTGATGATTAAAGCGTTAAAAAATACTAAACCTTTGAGCAGAATAATTATTTCTATTTTGATTGCCGCGCGAATCGATTTAGGTAGAATCTTGCGCCTGATGACAGGGAGTTGGAATTTATGACCACGCCGGTGCTAACCACTACAGATGTGCGCATTCTTACGGCTTTGCAACAGGACGGCCGCATCACCAACCAGACCTTGGCCGATCAGATCGGCATGTCTGCGTCCCCCTGCTGGCGCCGCGTGCGCCAACTCGAAGAGCACCGCTACATTCAGGGGTACCGCGCGGTACTGGACCGACGCAAGATCGGTTTAGGGGTCATGGTGTTTGTGCGTATCAGCATTGGTCACCACAGCGAAGCAGAAGCCAAGAAGTTCGAGGAGCAAGTCATGCTGCTCGAAGACGTTGTCGCCTGCTACAGCATCGGCGGCGACGCCGACTTCTTGCTGCAAGTGGTCGCTCGCGACCTGGACTCTTTTGCCGATTTCGCCATGTCAGTCGTCAGGCGACTGCCGGGTATCAAAGAGATGCAGAGCATGTTCGTGTTGAAAGAAATCAAACCCTTTGTCTCTTTCCCGGTTAAAAGCGCCCAAGACATTTAGCGCGACGCCCCACCGTTGAGTTCACTTTCAGGACGATCATGAACATACGATTAACGCAATGGCAGGGCTTCGCGTTCATCGATGAGTCGGAGCCTTTGGCCCGCCATCCCCAGATCAGGGTGCAAACCATGATCTGGGAGGACAAGAACGAGGCGGATGGCGGCTGGCACATCAACAGCGGTCGATTTAAAACCTGATGCGCCTGATACGGCGCACACCGGGTAACCCCCACAGCCAGCCACGCCACGTGCTGGCCCAGGCGTCACGCAGTTGCTGCACGGTGATGGTGCGCTCTGCCGGATCAACACTCAGCGCCGCCCGCAACGCCGGCCAACACTGCCTGGGCACGTTGCGCGGCGCACGCAGTTGCAGGTGCAAACCCTGCTCACGTGCGGTGTTTGAGGGCAGCCGCTGAAACGGATGTTTACCCTCGGCCAATTCATACAGCACGCACGCCAGGGCAAAAATATCCGCACGGGCCGACAACGGTTGCCCTTCCAGCAGTTCAGGGGCCGCATAGCCGGGCGTCCAGGCATTAAAACGGCTGCGACTTAACTGCGGCAGGCCACTGAGGACGCCCTCCTCGGCCTGCCCCAGGCCAAAATCAAACAGGCGCACACCGTCTTCGCTCACCATCACATTGCTGGGCTTGAGATCACCGTGCAGCACCCCGCGTCCGTGGGCATAAGCCAGCGCATCCATTAACGGCAAGGCGATCTCGCGCAATTCGTCCCACGCCAGGCCCTGGGGCCGCTCACACAGCAGCTTGTCCAGCGTTAACCCGCGCATCAGCTCCATGGTGATAAAGGCTTGCTGACTGTCGGGGTCGACCTCAAACGTATGCAGACGCAATACGTTGTCGTGACGCACATGCCGCGTGAGGGCGAATTCGCTGTACAGCAATGCGCTGCAATCAGGGGCTTGTGCGAAGGCTTCGCTGAGCACTTTGATGGCGATGTACGGTGACGGATCGCCGTACTGCTCATGCAGCAAGTCCCGCGCACGGTACACCGCGCCCATCCCCCCCGCACCCAGCAAGCCTTCGAGCTGGTAACGGGCCGCCAGCACTTGCGGTAATTGCCCGACACTGGCCCGGGTGGGCGGGCCAGCTGGCGTGTCGCACACCTCCTTGGCAAAGGCAAAGTAAGTCAGGTTACTGGCGTGCTCCGCGCTGAGCAGCAAATCGTCGATCGAAGTGTCGGGCAGGCTCATTGGCGTATGACCACCGCTGTCAGGTTATCCCGTGCGGCGCCGCGTAACGCCCCGCTAAACAGCCGCTCCAGTGCCAACTGAGGCGCGGGCAAGTTCAACGCATGACCCAGCGCGTCCGTACTCAAGCCTTGGTACAAACCATCACTGCACAACAAAAAAGCATCACCGGGTAACGTCTCCAACTCCAGAACATCGAGGGTCAATTGCTCACTGGCCCCCACGGCACGGGTCAAAGCATGAGCTGACGGGTGCGCCTTGGCCTGTTCGACGCTCATCTGCTGTTCATCAATCAGTTGTTGTTGCAAGGAGTGGTCCTTGGACAGCTGGTACAAACGCTGCCCACGCCACAGATAACAGCGACTGTCACCGGCCCAGATACAGGCCGCACGGTTGCCTTCCATCAGCACCGCCACCACCGTGCTGCCCATGATGCTGTCGTGGCGCCCGGCGGTGACCGTCAGCTCTTGGCCCAACCGCCGGTTCAGCCAGTGCAGGCACTGACGAACGCCCTTGAGGCGCTCGTCAAAATCCACCTGCAGCGGCAAGTCGGCCAGGCTCGCGACGATCAACTGGCTGGCAATATCACCGCCCTGATGACCGCCCATACCGTCCGCGACCACCCACAACCCCTGTTGCGGGCACTCCAGAAAGGCATCTTCGTTGCGCGCCCGCACCTTGCCCGCATCGGTACGCGCCGCGCTGCGCCAGGCACCGCTCACCGGCATCAGAGTTGCACCGGCATACGGAAAGTGCGGATCACACTCATGTCAAACGGGTTCGGTGTGCGCGGGCTGGTCAACAAATAGTTAGCGCGCAGGCCGCCCAGATCGGCTTTTAGCACCAACACGTCACGGCCGGTCAGCGACTCGGTTTGCATCAGGTCGAACAAACGGAACAGTGACCACGGCCCGGTATTTTTCTCGATGCCCACCGGGCGCCCGACCATTTTGTCCAGTACCAGGCTGGTTCGACCGTCCGCGGCCTCCGTGGGCCATTTGAACGCCACCGGCACAATCGGCCCGTGGCGGTATTCAATGACCTTGTCGCCGAAGGTGAACTGCGACCGACTGACCGCCGCGTCCAGCGTGTACGGCTCAAGCTTGAACTGCACCTGCGGCTCGGCCGGATTCTCTGCAAAGAAACTCTGACGGATCACCTGCGCCGACCCCATCTGGTCCAGGTATGCCTTGGAGATGGGCAAGCTGTGCCCATCAATGCTGCGCAACCGGTAGTTACCCGGATCACCGCTGACGAAGGCGCGCATGTAGGTGTCGAAGAACTTGTCCGCAATGCCCTGTGCCTTGAAGAACTCGCGGAAGTCGCTGATGGCGACGTCGCTGGTGCTGTGGGCATAGAACGGATAGCGCTTGCTGATCGCTTTGCCGTAGTAGCTGTACAACTCGCTCTGATAGCGCTGGTTCAAATACTGATAAGTATCGTCAAGCAGCAAACGCCAGGTGTCTTCGGCCAATACGTTGAACCAGGTGCCCACCGGGCGCGGCAACCGCGCCGAGGCATTGCGCAGACTGCTCAACGCATCGCGCTGACCGCTCATGCGCACCTTGGTCATTTCATAGGCCGCCTGCTCTGGCGCACTGGCACGGGCCAGGCTGGTCAGTTGCAACTGCAAGTCATTGAGCGCTTGCAGCGCCGGGGTCAAATCAGCGGCCGGGCCGTTGTTGTCATCCAGCAAACGGTGCAAGGGTTCAAATCGGCGCTGCAACGACTTTTTGGCGGTGTCTGGCAGTTTGGCGGTCAACACTTGCGATGCCTTGCCTGCCACCGCTTTAACCGCCTTGCCTGCTTTTTCGGCCTTTTTGCCCAATGCTTCAGTGGCCTCACCGGCTTCTTCGACGCTGTCGGCGATGGCCTGGAAGCGCGTGTTTTCCCGCACTTCAACCAGCAGTTGCAGCACGGGCGAATTGGATGAGGTCAAGCCCGCCAATTGCTCGGCACCTTCACCGGCATCATTGATCGGTTGCAGCGCCACTCGGCCCACGGCTTCGCCCCAATAGTTGGCGTAGTCGCGGAAATACAACTGCTCCAGCTCCACCATCAGGCGGCGCAAATCCATCCCGCTCATGCCCGGGCCTTCGCCCAGCACCCAGTTGTCTTGCAGGATATCGGTGACCAGCGTGGTGCTCTGCACCGAGAAATACTGCTGATAGCCGCTCTGGGTATAGAACCCCGGAATCACATAGTCGGTGCCGATAAACAATCCGCCCTGCGGCCCCAGGTGCTGGCTCAACCGGTATTCCGGCAAGCTGCGCGCCTGTTCACGCAACATCCGATAAACCACGTTGGCCAACGACTCACTGCGCAATACCTGACGCGCCTGTGCCACCAACGGTTCGTTTAGCGGGTACACGAACGGTTGCTTGAGCAAACGTTCAAAGTGCGCATTCAAGCCGTTTTGCACCTCGGTGTTACCGGCGTAACGCACCGACCAGTCGGTGGCAACCCAGTCTTTGAGCCAAGCCGCATCACGCCGGTCTTTGAGGTTGAGCATCAAGTAGGCACGCAAACTGTTAAGCAGGCGCTCGCGATTCTTGAGGTTGGTACGAATCTGCCCCTCAAGCAGGGTCGCGACTTGAGGCAACAGTTGGGCTTCAAGCGCTTGGTCATACGCTTGCGTGACCACGGGATTGACCGCCTCACCCTGATAAAGACCACCACGTTCCAGGTACGACACATCCCCCGTTTTGGGAAACACTTGCGTCGCCGCATACAACGTATCCAGCGGTTTTAGCACTGCACGGGCGTCGTCACGAGCGGTCAACGCCGCGCGCTGCTGCACCCAGTCCTGAGCCAATGTGCGCAGGTTTTCGAGGCGTTCATAGTTAGCCGAAAAGCCACCGGCCCACAACACGCCAAACAGCGCCAAGGCGGCCAGCGCGCCCACATACAAGGCCCGTTGGCCCCAATGGATACGGCTGCGCTCGCGCTTGTCCAGCCCTGCCAGATCAGCCTCGGGAAAAATCACCCGGCTGAACAAATGATGGATAAAACACGCACGGCCCCGGTGCAGGTTAGGCAAGGCGCCAGCACTCAGGCTGTTGAGGTCATCCCCCTCCTCGCTGTTGTCCGTTACGTGTGACACATGCGGCGCGCTGGTCAGGTAAAAACCACGTAACTGGCTGACACGCTGGTAGCGATTGCCGGTAAAGGCCATGTCCACAAACAGGCACATGCGCTCACCAATCTGGCCCAACTGATGCGGGAAATCGAGGATTCGCGCACGGCGCTGAGTGTCACGTTCCTGATGCATGCGCATGATCACCTGGCTATTAAGCCTGCGCAGCAGCTCTTCAAACTCAGCCCGTAAAACCGCGACATCGGTGCCACTTTGCTCCTTGCGCAACGTGGTACCCAATACCTGATCGCTTTCTTCGCGGCTTAATTGTTCAAAGAACTCATCGAACCCCAGTAAACGGTCTGCCTTGCTCAGCACCAGGTACACCGGCACATCGACGTGCAGCTTTTGATGCACATCTTGCAAGCGCGCGCGGACTTGACGCGCCAGCGCTTCCAGTTCCCCGTCAGTGCCGTCCAGCAAGGTTTCCACGGGAATGGTCACCAGCACGCCATTCAAGGGGCGGTTGCGCCGCCGTTGACGCAGCAAACTCAGCAAGGTGTGCCAGCCGCTGCCATCGACTTCGGCATCCGGTTGGGTCAGGTAGCGACCCGCGGTGTCGATCAACACCCCATGATCGGCGAAGTACCAATCGCAATAAGCCGTGCCCTGGGTATCGCGGGTCAACTTGCGGTCCAGCTTGTTGATCGGGAACTCCAGCCCCGAGAAGTCCAGCAAACTGGTTTTGCCGCTGCCCTGTGGGCCAATCAGCAAGTACCACGGCAAATCATTGCGCCAGCGCTCGCTGCGACCGCGATACACGCTGGAGGTCTTGAGGGTGTTGAGGGCATCCTTGAAGCGCGTTTTGAGCGCTTTGCGTTCACTCTCGATTTGCTCTTCGCGCTGCAAACGGGCCTGCCCGTCTTCGCTGTCCAGCAACACTTGCTTGCGCACTCCAGCGCGCCAATTGACGTAGACCATAAACAGGCCCCACATCAATATCAGTGCGCTGATGGTCAACAGCCGCGAAGTCGAACCTTCCCAGAACTTGTAGTCATTGACCGCTAACAGCGGCCCGACAAACCACACCAGCAGCGCCACGCACAGCAGCAGTAACAGGGTCCAGACCCAGGTCTTGCACAAGAATGCGCCGATTTTTTTGAAAAACTGTTTCATCACACGTCCTTGTTAACGGCAGCGGCATCAGGCTGAACCAACGCCGGATCAAGCTGCTGATAAGGTTGCAATACCGTTTCGCGCTGTTCACCCAACACCCAGGCAAAACCGCAATACATCACCACCAGACACACGGCGGTAAACAGCACCACCATCCAGGCCGGTACGATGCGCACCAGATGGCGGCGCTGCTGGTTCAAACCTTCCCACTGCGGTGACAGCTCGCGGGGAACATCGCCGCGCAGTTGGCGGATCTGGCGATACAACGCATCGCGGATACCTTCCAGTTCCAGCATGCCGCGTGGCTGGACCCGGTATTTGCCCTCAAAGCCCAGCGACAGGCACAGGTACATCAACTCCAGCATCGGCAGGTGCTTGACCGGGTTTTTTGACAGTCGGTCGAGCAACTGAAAAACCTTTTCGCCACCGAACGTCTCGTTGTGAAAACTGCTCAACAGGCTCATCTGCGACCATTCGCTTTCATTGCCCCAGGTCGTCGTCACCACCGCTTCATCGACGACTGTGCACAGGACGTAGCGGGCCGCCATGACTTGGCTGCTTTCCGCGCCGTTGTGCAACGCGCGCACCTCAAACACTTTGAGCGCCGCCGTCAGCCGCTCGTTGAGCGGGAGCAGATCCTCACGACTTTCGCTGTGCTTGAGCCGAACCACCTCACTTAACAGCTGCGAAGCGGCAGCGACCAATGAATTGAGGCTGATGCTGAAGGTTTGCGTCGGGCGCAGGCGAGCGGCGTAAATCATCCGCTCTTCGAGCTGTTCAAAGCGCGGCGGCGAGGCAAAGTCAGTCAGCGGACCCGCGCCGGGCCCTTGGCCTTTGCGGTCAAGCAGCACGGTTTTTTCGTCCTGGCTATGTTCCATGTCCTTGATCATGTCGGTCAGTTCCTGATGGCCCAGAATTTCAGTTCAAGCTCGGCAAATTCCCCGGATACATGGAATGCAAACCCACCGGAGCGCTCCAGCTGTGCCACGTCATCAGGACTGAGTTCGAGAATGAAATAGGTTTTATTGGAATGAAAAGCGATCTGGCGCGGCGCAACCGGCAGCGGTTTAACCTTGATCCCGGGCAGGTGCAGGTTGACCAACTGGCGGATCTGCTCCACGGGGCCGACCTTCAGGTGCGCAGGCAGGCGATGGCGCAGCTCTTCGCTGTCGCAGTTGGCGCTGGCGGCCAACACAAACGAGGCCGAGGCCAGCAGTTTGTGGTCGTGCAACGGCGACACCAGAATCCCGTATTGACGCGCTTGCAGCACCAGCTCAATGGCATGCTGCTCCAGCACCATCGACAGCACTTGGCGAATCGCGTCCATTAACTTGCGAAAGCTGGCGCCCTGATCGCTGTGCTGATAACGGCTGTCCAGGCGCGGGCGTTTGGTGTCGCTGGAAAACGTCGCCAGCTCGCCCAGCATGGTCAGCAGCGTGCGGTACAGCTCTTCGGGGTGGACCTGCTCAAGTCCCAGGTAGTGGCGCAGCAACAGCTCGGTACGGTTGATCAGTTGCAGCATCATGAAATCGCCGACTTCAGCACCGCCGACCTTGCCGTTGGAGCGAATACGCTCGGCAATGGTGTCGCCACGGTGCCCGAGCATGCTGATGATTTCTTTGAGGCACGACAGCAAATAGCTCGAAGAGTGCGCCTGGATAAACGTCGGCACAAAGTCCGGGTTGAGGCTGATCACCCCATCGGGCGTGGTGTCGAGCACCTCACACAGCTTGAGCTTGACGTACGCCTGATCGCTCTGCTGCTCACCCAGCAGCAAACGAAAATCCGGCCGCGCGCAACTCACCTGGCTGGCCGAGTCATCGCCTGCATTAGAGTCAGTGACTTCGGACTCGTAGGCGGTGTAACGCGCCAACACATCGGATTGCTCCGGGCGGCGGGCTTCAATGTGGTTGCCGGTGACCAGCGGCAACGCCAGGTAAATCGGCGTATTGCCGGTGTTGGGTGGCACATCGAGGGCCAGCGGTTCAGTGTTGCCACCCAATTCAAACAGGCTGCCGTCCGGCAAGATCCCCGACGCCTGGCTGACCACCAGCTTGCCCATGCTGAGGAACTGCAAGTCGATTTCCAGCCCCAGAAACCCCCAGATGTAACTGCCCAGCAACTGCGTGCGGGTTTTCATCTGATGATCGTAATAACGATCGTTATGTTGAAAATGCTGCGGACGCAGCAGCATGCCTTCCTGCCAAATGACTTTGTGCGCATTCATGATCAGTCATCCGCCTTGGCGAGCATTTTTTGAGCGTTGAGAATGCCGCTTTGATCAAGGATCAACGCCACGTCCGTTGTCTCTTGCGGGGTGACTTCAACCGTATAGCGCCACTTACTGTCAGGCAGGTCGCGGTACGCCGCGAGGATGCCGATATAACGGCTGCCCTCCTCTACGCTGAGTTTCAATTCCAGGGTTTCACCTGGGCGCAACTCAAGCTGTTCGCTGGCGACCATGTCCGGGCTGAGTGCCTCTTTGGCATGCTCGTACAGGCTGAAAAAGTCCGCATTCTCAAACGCCACCGGGTGCTTGAGTTCAAACAGGCTCACCACCACAGGCGAAGGACGCCCGTTAAGGTCAGGATTCAATTGATCACTGGCTTGAAGCTTGAGATTGACCTTGGTCAGCGTCGAATACGGTGACAGGGTTGAGCATCCCGCCATCAGCACCAGGGCGGCGCAGGCCAGCAGCGTGTTAAAAAAACGGGGCAAGCAGCAAGACATGCGCTTCATCCTTGGTAGTCGTTGTGAAGGGAAGAAATCAAGCGCACCTGTTCTTCGTAGGCTTGCGCGAAGTCACGGGCCAACAGGCGTTCGCTCCAGTCATCGTCCTGCTGCAACGCCTGGTGATAGCGACCGAACGCTCTCCAGCGGCTGCCGGAGGTGGCCAACAAAGGCTTGTTGTCACGCTCAAATCGCAGGGTCAGGCGCTCGGGCGAAAAGTGCTCCAGGGTGCTACGCAACGCCGCCCGGCTGGCGCTCAGCAATGCCACCTGATGCGCCTGCACATCACGAAAGGCTCGCACAACAGACTGCTCGGCCGACAACTGTCCAGGGCGGCCCGGCGCAAGCAGGATGCCCAGCGCTTCGCTGGCGTCGATGGCCACTTTCAGCGGGTTCTTTTGCGTGCTTTGAACAGTGGTTTGCGCCAGACGCAACTCGTTTTTCAGCTCGCTGCGGGTGCGCAGGCTCTGCTGCAACCCTCCCACACTCTGTTTAAGCAACCGCGCAGCCTTCAAGGCCAAGGCTTCTCGGGCATCGTGATCAAGCTCGTTGAGGTCAACGCCGAGCGCTGCGCCAAAGTGCTGCCAAAACCCTTCAGTTTGACGCTCGACCGCAGGTGGTGGCGCCGCAGGCTCTGCCACAGGGGCTTTGATCAGTTGCGGTACGATCAGGCGCTCGCGATCCACCTGCGCGTAATCAGCCCGCTGGCGCGGCGGTTCGGCCGCGGTTTTAGGGCTGATCAGTTCATTAATGTGCGCGTCGTCGTGCTCGTGCTGACCGAGCGCATTGAGCGGGTCAAGATCATAAAACGCATCATCCGGAATGATGCTGCCCGCGGCTTGCGGCAGGCCGATTTCAACGTCAAGGCTGGCCGGGTCACGAATCAGCCGGGCGCGGATTTCAAAGTCGCCCAGCACATAGGCCGTCCCACTCTCGATGCGCAGCGCTTCACCCTTGGGCAGGCGCGCACCGGTGTCACGGTCCTGAATACCGTTGCTGCTGGTGTCGGTCAGGTAAAACACACCGTCGCGGTAACTGATCAACGCGTGGCGGTTGGACAAGTGACGCTTGCGGTCAGGAATGACCCAATCGCAATCCTCACCGCGCCCGATCACGCCACCGCTGGGGGTGAAGGTTTTCTGGCACAGCTCTGTAGGCACGAATTGCTTGGTGTTCAGCATTTCGAAAACCAGTTCCATGATCTTGCTCCTTGCGGTCACTTGCCGCGATTGACCGCCTGCGGATCACCCAATGGGCGATAGGTGTTGTCATTAAATTTGTAATTGCCGTTACAGCCGCCAAGGCCGCAGACAACAACGAGGGCCAACAGCACGGTTTGCCAGTGACGAACAGGCATCGGAGGGTCTCCTGGGTAGACAAAATTCACAGGCAGGCGCTGGACGCGCGGCCTGCCGCAATCGAATGAGATGCACGCAAGGGCGTTAACTAACCATCGCGTTCACCCACCTGAACATTCAGGCGCTCCATGCGGTACAGCAAGGTGCGGCGCGGCAGTCCCAATTCGCGGGCGGCCAGGGTCTGGTTGCCATCGTTTTTGCGCAGGCTGTCGAGCAACCAGCTGCGTTCGACCTGCTCCAGTCGCTCTCGCAGGCTCAGGGGGCTGTCTTCCAGTGCCAGGTCGGGGCGTAACGAGAAATGCTCGGCCAGTAACTCCCCGCCCTCGCACAGCAGCACGGCACGTTCGACCAGGCCTTTGAGTTCACGCACGTTACCCGGAAAGGTGTAAGCCAGCAGATGGTCCAGCGCCGCCTGCGACCAATGCACGGCGTCGCGCTGCAAGAAGGTGCAGGCCTTGTCGGCGAAGTGCCGGGCCAGCTCCAAAATGTCGCCTTCGCGCTGGCGCAGCGGGGGTAATTCAATGGGAAATTGCGCCAGTCGGTAATACAAGTCCTCACGGAATTTGCCTTCACTGACCAGTACTGCGAGGTCGCGATGCGTCGCGGCAATGATGCGCACATCAATTTTGTGCGTGTCGTTAGACCCCAGCGGCCGGATCTCGCCTTCTTGCAACACGCGCAGCAGCTTGGCTTGCAGCGACAGCGGCATGTCACCAATTTCATCCAGTAACAAAGTACCGCCGTTGGCCGCATCGAACAGGCCGGGGCGGTCGCAATCCGCCCCGGTGAAGGCGCCCTTGCGGTAGCCAAACAGCTCGCTTTCCAGCAGGTTTTCCGGGAACGCCGCGCAGTTCTGCACAATAAAGGCCCGTGAACGACGCGGGCCATAGTCATGAATGGCACGGGCAAAGACTTCCTTGCCGCTGCCGGTTTCCCCCAATAGCAGCACGGTGTACGGGCTGTGCAGCACTTTGCTGATTAACGAATAAGCCTGACGCATGACCGGGCTTTGGCCGATCAGGCCATAGCCGCTGGCACTCGGCACGCTGACCAGCGCCGCAGGGGATGCGCCTGCCGAGCGGCGCAATGATTGCAACAGATGCAGCTGTCCGAGTACGAAACTGCCGAGTTGGGCCAGTGAGTGCGCAAAACCGTCGAGTTCAACAGAGTGCTGACTGGCGCACAGCAATACGCCTGCCACCGATTGCTTCTGGTTGAGCAGCGGAACGCACAGCAACGACTGCCACGCCACGCCCGCGGGCAGGAAGCTGGTCTCGTGCAGACTGGAACTCAGTGCGTTGAGGCACAGCACCCGGTTTTGGCACAGCGCAAATTGCAGCAACTGCTCACCGTTGTAATCGGCGGGCAGGCACTGCGCTTCACGGGGTTGTACCACCCCGTTCAGGCACTCGGCGCTCAAGCCCAGGCAGGTGTGGGTAGCGTCCAGCAAATACAGTTGCGCCAGTTCGCAGCCGCTGAGTGCTGCCAGCCCCTGCACAAACCGGCCCAACAAAGTGGCGTCATCAGGTGCATGTGACAGGTTCGCAAACTGCGCGAGCAAGGCCTCTGCATACACCAAGGGTTGTGCCACTTGCTTAAACATCACGCCCACCTCAAGCGAACTCGCAGATCACGCTGGCATTGGCGTCAAGCGTGGCATGCACGCGTTTGAGGCTCACGCCCTGGGCCATGGCGTCGAGTAAACGGTCGGCAACCAGCGGTAATACGTGCTGATCGAGCAAGTGATCAATCAGCCGCGCACCACTGTCGCTCTGGGTGCAACGCTCGGCCAATTGATCCACCAGCGGCTGGCAATAGCTGAAGTCCAACTGTCGACGCGCCAGACGCTCGCCCAAACGATCGAGTTTGATCTCAATCAGTTCGCGCAACACCGGGCCGCCCACCGGGTAGTACGGGACCACGCGCATACGCGCCAACAGTGCGGGTTTGAAGTGGTGACTGAGCACCGGGCGGATGGTTTCTTCCAACACTTGGGCCGATGGCCGCGCGCCGTTTTCGCACAGCTGTGAGATACGGTCGCTGCCCAGGTTTGAGGTCATCAGGATCAGGGTGTTGCGAAAGTCAATCTCACGCCCTTCCCCATCATTGGCCACGCCTTTGTCGAAGATTTGGTAAAACAGGTTCAGCACGTCCGGGTCGGCCTTTTCGACTTCATCGAGCAACACCACCGAATACGGCTTTTGGCGCACCGCTTCGGTAAGCATGCCGCCCTCGCCATAGCCCACATAGCCTGGCGGCGCGCCAATCAGGCGTGACACCGTGTGTTTCTCCTGAAACTCGGACATGTTGATGGTGGTGATAAAACGCTCGCCGCCATACAGCAAGTCGGCCAGTGCCAACGCCGTTTCGGTTTTGCCGACGCCGCTGGGACCGACCAGCAAAAACACGCCCACCGGCGCATCCGGCTTGTTTAACCCGGCAGCTGTGGCACGCATGGAACGGTCGAGTGCATGCACCGCTTGATCCTGCCCGCGAATGCGCGTGCGCAAATCGGTGGCAAAATTCGCCACCTTGGCGTTGTGCTCACGCGCCAGTTGCGCCAACGGAACACCGGTCCACGCGCTGATCACTTCAGCCACCAGCCGTGGGCACACTTCAAAGCTGACCAGACGCTCAGTGAGCTGGGCCTCGGTCAAGCTGCGATGGGTTTCATTGAGTGCTGCCTCAAGGGTTTCGATACTCGGTGCATCATTTTCCAGCGTCTCAATCACTAGACCTTCGGCATCTTCCTGTAAGGCCACCCGCGGGACTGCCGCAGCAGCGATGCGCGCCGTCGCCAGTGCTTTGCGTTGCTCCAGCAGACGCTCAGCCAATTGCTTTTGCCCGCTCCACAGTGCCTCCAAGGCCAATCGCTCGTCTTGTGCATCACTCAAACGGTCTTCGAGCAGGTCAAGGGCTTCGTGGTCTATCTGCAAACCGGCTTCGGCATCCCGACGCAAGGCCTGACTTTGGCGCTCACCTTCGGCCAGCTCGCCGCGCAATTGCTCAAGGCGCTGGGGCGCGGCCGCGAGGCTGATACGCACACGGGCACAGGCGGTGTCGAGCACATCCACCGCTTTGTCAGGCAGTTGACGCCCGGCCAAATAGCGCGCTGACAACTCAGCGGCCGCCACCACAGCGTCATCACGCAGGTAGATGCCGTGGCTTTTTTCATAGACGTGGGCCAAGCCGCGCAGAATCGTCACCGCCTCGCTGACGGTGGGTTCGTGCAGTTGCACCGGCTGGAAACGCCGCGCCAAGGCCGGGTCTTTTTCAAAGTACTTTTTGTACTCCGACCAGGTGGTGGCTGCAATGGTGCGCAACTCGCCACGGGCCAGCGCGGGCTTGAGCAGGTTGGCAGCATCGGAGCCACCCGCGTTGCCACCTGCACCAATCAAGGTGTGGGCTTCGTCGATAAAAATAATGATCGGCTTGGGCGACGCTTTGACTTCGTCAATCACCCCTTTAAGGCGACGTTCGAATTCACCCTTGACGCTGGCACCGGCCTGTAACAAACCCATGTCCAACGCCAGTAATTCAACACCTTTAAGCACCTGCGGTACTTCACCGGCGGCAATGCGCGAAGCCAGCCCTTCCACAATCGCGGTTTTACCCACGCCGGCTTCGCCGACCACAATCGGGTTGTTTTTACGGCGACGAGCCAAAATGTCGATCATTTGGCGGATCGCATCGTCGCGGCACAGCACCGGGTCGAGTTTGCCGTCGCGAGCCTGTTGCGTCAGGTTGTGGGTGAAGCGCTCCAGCAACGACTCACCCGGCGCTGCGGGCTTGCCGGTGGCCGGTTGCTCTTTGAGCGACAAGGCAAACTCCTTTAAACGCTCGATGTTCAACCGGGCCAGCAGTGGCAAGTAATGACTGCCTGCGTAACGCATCGGATTGCGCAGCAATGCCAGGATCAACGCCGCTTGCTCGACCTGGCTTTGACCCAGTTCCAGGTTGGCCACTAATAAAGCGTCTTGCAGCCACTGCACCAGTTCGGGAGCAAATACCGGGTTGCGCGACGCACTGTGTTCAACCCGCGACTGCAAGGCCGCACTCAATTCTCCAGCGTCCACGTCCGCGTCTTGCAGCGCTCGCGACAACAAGCCTTGCGCACGCTCAAGCAAACCCAGCAGCAAATCTTCCACCAGGATTTTGCTGCCGCCACGGGCCACGCAGCGTTCAGCCGAGCCTTCGAGGTCGCGACGGGTGTCGGCGTCCAGCGCCTGAATCAGTTGTTGCAGGTCTACGTTGATCATGTGTCATCAGTCCTTAATGTATTTTGCTGCCCAGCGTCACCACACCGTCGGCGCGCTCGCGGCCCAGCCAGCTGGTCCAGCCCAGACGACAGGCGTTTTGTTCGCCAATGCGCAGTTCGCGGATTTCTTCCTGACGCAGCACCAGGCGGATGTCGTAGTCGAGCGGATCACGCAAGGTAAAACGCACCAGAGCGCACAACGGTTGGTAACCGAACCCGATGGGCAAAAACTCATGAAAACGCTCCCAATCCAGTTCGCGGATGTAGATACGAAACTTGCCGCTGCGGTCGCGCACCCGCTCACCCAGTACCAAGTCTTCACCCAACAGGCTGTTGGCACGGCCCAAACGGTTGCGCTGTTCTTCAAGAATCTCGACCCGACGCTCAATGCATTGCTCGATGGTCAATTGCGCGTGTTTGAAGTAGTAACGCAGCACTGCCTCAATCAACGCCGCCGAGTGTGCCCGCAAGCTGAGCAACCCCAGATATGGCAGCAAGCGTTTCCAGTTCAGCTCCTTGGCCTGACGAATCTCTTCGCCGCCCAAGCCAATCAGCGCAAACAGTTGCGCCGAAAAAGGGTCGAGCGCGCCGCTCTGAAAACTGGCGCGGTAGCGGTATTTTTTCCAGATCGGCAGCATCAGCCGTTGCAGGCGATGGTGAAACACATCCAGAAAGTTGCGTGTCGGGTTGCCGTCTTCGCTGTCGCCCAGCGCCTGCTCGCCATAGAACGCAGGCAAGGGCGAACCGGCGCCTACAAGCCCGATCAAATTGAACCGCAGGCGTGCGCGCAACTGCCCGTGCTCGTTGAAAAACTCAACCCGGTCCACATCACTGCCCGGAAACCCGAGGCTGGGGTTGGCCTGAAATTCCAACTGGTCGTACAGATCGTCTTCGCTCAGGTAGGGATGCGCTTCACGCAAGCGGTCCACCACCAGCAACACGGCCTGAAACAGCGAGTACTCGCGTATTACCCGGCTCAGCCCGCTTAAAGAAGCGGCTGAAGGCCCATACGGGGTGTCCATTGGTACACCTCTCCCTGTGTGCTTTTTACGCGCAACTCGTGATACGAATTAAGACTGGCGTAAAGTGCGAAAAACTCGTTTAGCACCGACGCAAACACGAACAAGTCGCCTTCGCCGATATACCCCTGAGTGTCGACAGTCAGCTCAGTGCGTAACCCGCGCACCGGCAACCCACGGTGCAAGCGGTCCACGTGCTGGTGCTTGATCGACTTGAGACCGCCCAGCAAACGCTTGCTGACTTTCTCTGCGTGCTGGTCGTAGTAGCGCGGCAGGTCGTAGGTTTCGAGAATCACCTTCAACGCATTGACATCGGCCAGCGACAGGTAGTTAAGCGACATGTTGCTGATCAACTTCCACAGGAAGTCGCGATTGAGCGGCGGCGCGAAACTGGCGGTCGCAGGCGTGATGTTGCGAAAGGTCAGAAACTCCGGGGTTTCTTCACATGCCCGGCAAATGTCACCCAACTTGAGTTTGCGCGGCAGGTTCTGATTGGTGCAGGTCAGCTCGATTGACAGGGTTTCATGGGCTTCGCTCTGACGAATACCGAAACTCAAGTACGTGTCGAGGCCCCCGTGCAGCAACGACGAGCGCTGGCGAATGCTGTAATGCGCACGGGCGGTGGGCACATCGAAGCTGGGGTCATGCTCAAACGATTCGAACGGTACGTAGTCCTGATAACCCAACCCACCGGGTTTCCAGCCAATCACGCTTTCGACCGAGAACACACCGCAATGCTCTTGTTCGTACTCCGCGGGCAACAGCAGGTACTCGTCCTGTTTACCGTCGAGGCGAATCGGCAGCGCGTCATGCTTGAACAGGTTCACAATCGGCGTGCAATACAGCTTCACGTTGTCGAGTGTGGGACGCAGGCGCTGGATACCGCTCTTGCGGATTTCAAAGCGCAGTTCCAGGCCGCGCATCTGTTTGAGCGTGTCGGGTGGCAACGCCTTGAGCATGTCCAGCCCATTGACATCGACAAACAGAAACTTGTCCTGAAACGCGAAATACTCTTGCAGGTAGCGGTAACCCCGGAAGGTGTTGAGCGGATACGGAATCAACGCTTCTTCTTCCGCGAAGCCAACGGGCTGCACGCGGTCGCCCGGCATTTTGAACGCCATAGGGCGCCCGCCCACACCATCGAGCGGCTTGCCCGCAGCGTTCAACGGCACCAGTTCGATGCTTTCAAGATTGCGCAGCAGGCTCAGGTACAGCATTTGGCTGATGTAACGCTCGCCGGCAAAATGCAAACGCAACGTGCTCAGTTGCAGCTCTCCCAAGTGGCCGTCTGCACTCATTTCAAGGCGCAAGCTGAGCAACGAACCGTCACCCTTGACCGAATAATTGAGGGCGGTCAGGTCGAGCGCCATGACGTCGGTCGGGTAACAGGTGCGAAAACGGCAGCGCACACCGTCAATCGGCACGCTTTCTACCGGCGTGTCGCGTTCCACCCTCAGTGCAGGGCCCGGCAAAGTCAGCGGATCAAACTGCAAAATGCTGAATGCCGGCAACGGACGCATGTAGTTGGGCCACAGCAATTGCATCAACGAATGGCTCAACTCCGGCAACTCGTCGTCGAGCTTCTGGCGCAGACGCCCGGTCAGAAAGGCAAACCCCTCCAGTAACCGCTCCACGTCCGGATCCCGACCGGCTTGCCCCAGAAAAGGTGCCAACGCCGGGCTGCGCTCGGCGAATCGACGACCTAACTGGCGAAGTGCGGTGAGTTCGCTTTGGTAGTAGTGGTTAAAGGACACGAAATACCTTCCTGGCATTAAAACTCATGAAAAAACTGCCCTGCCCGTCCAGGCTTTGCCCACCCCTGGACCGATAAGGAACTGCTCACGTCTCGCGATGCGCCGCCCTGCTACGGCGCGCAATCTTCAGGTCACTTTGACTTGACCGCTGCCGTCCAGGCAGGCGCTGAACGTTACTTGACGCTTCAAACCCTCAACTTCCAGCAACCCTTCAATACTGAAGGTCAGGCGCAGTTGATCGTTATCACGCGGCAAAGAAACGACACGCACCTCGCTCAAGCGAGGTTCGTAGGCTTCGATAAAACCCACAATCGCCAAGCGCGCCTGACTCAAGGAGTCGTGCAGGCTGAGGCGCATGTCATTGAGATCGGGCAACCCGTAATCGGACAGCGTTTGCACACTGCCCGCACGGGTGCTGAGCATCTTGGCGAGATGGGCAGCCACAGACGCCATCGCCGAAACCTCGCGGCTCCAGCCGATGCGTTTATCCGCATCGCCATTCAAGCGCTCGAAAAGGCTGCCGTATCCCGTCATCAAACGCTCCGTTTACTCTTTGTCCAGCTTGCCCACCAGCGACAGGGTGAAATCGGCGCCCATGTACTTGAAGTGCGGACGCACGTTCAAGCTGACGCGGTACCAGCCAGGCTCGCCTTCAACGTCACTGACGATGATCTGGGCTGCGCGCAATGGACGACGACCCCGCACTTCGGCGCTCGGGTTTTCCTGGTCGGCCACGTACTGGCGGATCCACTTGTTAAGTTCCAGTTCAAGGTCGGTGCGCTCTTTCCACGAACCGAGTTGCTCGCGCTGCAACACTTTCAAGTAGTGAGCCAGACGGTTGACGATCATCATGTACGGCAGCTGGGTGCCCAGCTTGTAGTTCAGCTCGGCGGCCTTGCCTTCAGCGCTGATGCCAAAGAACTTGGGCTTTTGCACGGAACTGGCTGAGAAGAACGCGGCGTTGTCGCTGCCTTTGCGCATGGTCAGAGAGATGAAACCTTCCTCGGCCAATTCGTATTCACGGCGGTCAGACACCAGCACTTCGGTGGGAATCTTGGTTTCGATTTCGCCCATGCTTTCGAAGTGGTGCAGCGGCAGGTCTTCAACCGCACCACCGCTCTGCGGGCCAATGATGTTCGGGCACCAGCGGAACTTGGCGAAGCTGTCAGTCAGCTTGGTGCCAAACGCGTAGGCGGTGTTGCCCCACAGGTAGTGCTCGTGGCTGTTGGCGACAGTTTCTTTGTAGACGAACGACTTGACCGGGTTTTCTTCGGGGTCGTACGGGTTGCGCAGCAAGAAGCGCGGCACGGTCAAACCCACGTAGCGCGAGTCTTCGGACTGGCGGAAGCTCTGCCACTTGGCAAATTGCGGGCCTTCGAAGTGGTCTTTGAGGTCCTTGAGGTCAGGCAAGCCGGTGAAGCTTTCCAGACCGAAGAACTTGGGACCGGCCGCTGCAATGAACGGCGCGTGGGACATGCAGGCCACGCTGGACACGTACTGCATCAGCTTCACGTCGGGCGAGCTTGGGGACATGAAGTAGTTGGCGATGATCGCGCCCACAGGCTGACCACCAAATTGGCCGTATTCGGCGGTGTAGATGTGTTTGTACAGGCCGGCCTGCATCACTTCTGGCGAATCTTCGAAATCGTCCAGCAGGTCTTCTTTAGACACGTTGAGGATTTCGATTTTGATGTTTTCGCGGAAGTTGGTGCGGTCAACGAGCAGTTGCAGGCCACGCCACGACGATTCCAGCGACTGGAAATCAGGGTGGTGCAAAATTTCGTCCATTTGACGGCTGAGCTTGGCATCGATCTCAGCAATCATGCGGTCAACCATGGCCTTCTTGACGGGTTCACCATTGTTCTGCGGCTTGAGCAGCTCTTCGATAAACGCCGACACGCCACGCTTGGCGATGTCATAGGCTTCGTCGTCCGGGGTCAGACGCGTCTGGGCGATGATGTTGTCAAGAATGCTGTATTCGCCGTTTTCGGTACTGCTTTGCTGCGCTGCGTTGGTGCTCATTGCGTTGTCTTCCTTGGCTGATGGGGACTCAAGCGTCCTGGGCGGCGGCGTTCAAGCCCAGCTCGCCCAGTACGCGACCACGGGATTCATCGTCGGCCAATACGCTTTCGATGGCTTTGCGAAAGGCCGGCGCATTGCCCAATGGGCCTTTGAGGGCCACCAGCGCGTCGCGCAGCTCCATCAGTTTTTTCAACTCCGGCACTTGCTCAACCAGGCTGGCCGGGTTGAAGTCTTTCATCGAGTTAACGCGCAATTTCACGGCCAATTCTTCAGTGTCACTCTCTTCCTGAAGGCGGTTGGCAACGCTCAAGGTCAGGCTCAGCTCTTGCTTGGCCAGCACCTCGTCGAACGTCATTTTGTCGATGCTGATCGGCTTGCGATCTTCGACTTTGCGTTCGTCCTTGCGGTGGGTGTAATCACCGATGGCGAGTAGTTTCAACGGCAGTTCAATTTCTTCCTGAGCACCACCGGTGGCGGGCTTGAAGGTGACGTTGATGCGTTCCTTGGGGGCTACCGAGCCTTCTTTGGCCATGGTTTTTTTCCTTGCGTGTATGACCCTGGGGCCTATTCGAGTACCACTTCGAGATCGAGATGGCACAACCTGCGATAAATCTCATCCCTGCGTTCACGTACGGCATGGTTCTGCGGCAACAGTTCGCAGCAGCTGTGCAGTAAATGCAGTACTTGCAGCGCAAGATCGGGCTCCCAGGCATGCAGGCCTGAGTCCTGTAATGTGTGGTCCAGGGTCTCAAGCTGGGTCTTGGCCAGCTCGTACTTCTTGGCCATAAAACACAGCCGCGCGAGGGCGAACTGCCAAAAAAACCGGACACGTCCACCCTGAGCGTTTTGCAAGCCTTGTTTGAGGGTCTGTACGGCGGGCTTGAGGCCGTCCTTGCGCAGAATCGGTAGCACCGCTTCAAGGGCCAATTCCCACGCGGGCTGAGTGGCGGTCACTTCCACCTTGCGCGGCGCACTGGTGCTTTGCAGGTGCGGCATGACATTGGCGCTGATCCACGCGCGCGTCGCCGGGTCGGCAAACGGCGCACCATCGTGAAAGCGCAATTCGATGATGCCCGGCAAACGTTGAATCAACAGGCTGAAGTGGATTTCCACCTCACGCATGGCGATCTCGGCATTCAGCGCCTGTAAACACTCCCAGACAATGCGATGCCCATCGAACCAGAACGGCGCTTTGCCCAGGCTGGCTTCGACTTCGACCAACAGATCGGCATATTGACCTTGGGCAAAACGGTCCTGATAAGCCTTGAGTTTGTCGACGGGCAACCCGCGCAACGCCGTAATGTGCTCAGTATTACGCTCCGGCACAGCGTCTATCGCCATCCACATCAGCGTACGGTTAAGGCGTAACGCCCGCACATCCGTAGCCTTCTGTTTAAGCCACCAGGCACACAGCGGCCGTGCGCTGTCCTGCTGGGTGCGCAGCGCTTTTTGTGCGTCTTTTTCGTTATCAATCGGGGTGCCGGGCGTGAATAACTGGGTCGCGGCCTGCTTGACCTGAGCCACCACCGCCCCTACCACGCCAGGTTCTGGCTCATTGTTCGCCGCGCGCTGAACCATGTTTGCCAGCCGCCGGTGAATGGGCAACAGCAACGGCGCAGCATCGTCAAGGTGTTGTGTCAGCACCGTATCCAGCGCTTGCAACTGCTTGACCAGGCTGCGGAACAGCGGCAGTTGCTCTTTGATCGGCACGTCATCTTTGAGCGCACCTTCTAGACGCGGTACCAACCAGGCAATCGCAGCGGCCCGAGTGCGCGCTTTGGCGGGGTGAAACTGCTCCCAGTGATGCTCACACAGGTACACCAACACGCCTAATCCGGCATGCAGCCCCACAAACGACTCACGCAGATGCAAGGCCCATGTCAGCCAGGCGGCGACACGTAAATCCTTGGAGGATGTTCGCAGAATTTGTTCGCTGTTTTCCTGGATTTTCAACCAGTCGATGGGGCCACTGGCGTGCAGCGACTGGGCCTTTTCCAGCTCGGCTTCCAGGGCTTCGAACTCACTGGAGTAGCGAACTTCGTCGCCGGCAAAGTTATCACTTGAAATAGGCTGCCGGGCCAAGTCGGCATAGCGAACCATTAGCGTGCTTGAATACGTCATCTATGCCTCCTTGATGATTGAACGCTGAGCGTTCGTGCCTCCTGGCACATACCGAAAGTACCGTGGATGGTGTGCATGAGCACAGACGATCCAACAGACAATCAATCAACCGTCATACATACCTTTATGGCACTTTGACACTTGATGCGGGCCGAGAGGATACACAAAAAATAAACGTGCAGTTACCAAAAAATTGATTCCCGTCCGTCGCAAAGAATCATGACCTTCATATCTTCCAGATACAGAGCCGCTCTTTTTTCAGGAACGCAGCCTAGTCTGAAAGTTGTTTGACAAGCCTTGGATCCACGACTAAGAGCATCAGGTCTCGAACAGCAAAACCAAGGATTTACCCCTTTATAATCAATAGTTTAATGGCTTTAAATACAGACTGTAATTTAACCCGGAACGTTACCAAAATTGTCAGACAATCATCTGCTCATAAGGGATGCGTATCTATCAGACAATTCCTATAAAACAAAAGAATTGTCTTACATAAATAAATGTAACAAGCCAGGCACCCATGCAATTATCCCTACTGACAACATGCAGAAAGCGGGTTGAATGTCAGCGGCCATTCAACCTGCTCCCGCAAAAACAGTACAGATACAACGCACATCTGATACGCAAAGCGCCACGCACAACCCGACCAACCATTGACTTTTTAAAATCAACCAAATTGAAATTCATGGAAAACACCAACTGCGCAAGAAGTTGCGCACTCAAATGTGGATAACCGTGTGGATACATCGCCACAGCGCATATAAACCGGTAGCTGTAGACGAGTGCGCAAGAAGTTGCGCAGTACTGCGCAACTTCTTGCGCACTTTATCTATGTTTCCTACCTGAAAACTGGTAATTTCATGCGCTTACTTTATCTATCTTGTTGATTTATATCGTTTTTATTTTTACTGGCACGAACCTTGATAGTCATTACCAGCACTTGAACGGCATTTGGGCCTTTCAAGTCCTTTTTTTTCAGCAAGGAGAGCAT
>NZ_LLWJ01000058.1:0-136206 GCF_001529285.1 Pseudomonas sp. TAA207
CGTCAAGATTAAATTCCAGAATCCCTGTCTGCTCACGCAGATGGGGATTTTGTTTTTATAGAAGTCCCAAGTTTTCACAGACACGTTATTCACTAACGGATCTGTCACAGAATTTCTTGACGACCATAGAGCATTGGAACCACCTGATCCCATCCCGAACTCAGCAGTGAAACGATGCATCGCCGATGGTAGTGTGGGGTTTCCCCATGTGAGAGTAGGTCATCGTCAAGATTGAATTCCAAAACCCCTGTTTGCTCACGCAGACAGGGGTTTTGTTTTTGTGCACGATAAATCTTAAGATTGCGGCCCTGGCTGCCCCACGCTCGGTTCCCGTCCTGCGTAACTCAATCGATTGCCAATGATGCGGCAACAACTCCCTGGCTCCTCCAGCCCGCTGCGTTGATAGTCGAGCTCAAGTAGACATACAGATCCATCAGCGCTGCTGCGCGTCTTCCAACTCGCAACGAACCAGCGACGTACCATTTCAGAGAATTCGCTCACGCCCCGATTGAGCCGCCTAAGCGCTGTGCCAACCCCACACAGCGCCCGCTCAGCATCCGCCGACCAAAAACGTAACCTGCCTCGTGTTCTCGCAGGCTGAGCATGCTGCATATCTGCGCCACCCTGAATGGCCGTGTGCACCTGGTTTTAAACACCAAGTGTTTATCTTTCGTCGGATTAAACAAAATGCCATCACAAATGGCTAAGTTTTCCGAGTTTGGTGCCGACAGCCTCTTGAGCAATGCGTGCTTTAGTAGAGCTGCCGGAAAAAGGCTGCCTGCGCTGTTACACGGAATGTTACGCCCGTACGCATCCCCACTCTTGGCATAAGAAGTCCCATGAAATGAATCTCAAGTTCAGCCATAAAATCCTTCTGGCCGCTTCAGGCGTCGTGGTTCTGGCGTTTGCGTTGTTCACGTTGTACAACGACTACCTGCAGCGAAACACCATCAAGCAAAACATCGAGTCGTCAGTGCAACAAGCTGGCAACCTGACTGCCAGCAGCGTTCAAAATTGGCTGACTGGTCGTATTCTGGTGCTCGAAAGCCTCGCGCAAAATGTGGCGCATCAAGGCAGCCAGGCTGATTTGCCTGGGTTGGTTGATCAGCCCGCCTTCACGTCGAACTTTCAATTTACCTATGTGGGTCAGGCAAACGGCGTGTTTACCCAACGCCCAGACGCCAAGATGCCAGACGGTTACGATCCGCGTGAGCGGCCGTGGTACAAGCAAGGTGTCATTGCCGGTCAAACCATGCTGACACCGCCGTATATGGCAGCAGTCGGTGGTTTGATTGTGACCATCGCCATGCCAGTCAAAAAGAACGGTGAGTTGCTGGGTGTTGTCGGTGGCGATTTGAGCCTGGACAGCTTGGTAAAAATCATCAACTCGGTAGATTCAGGCGGTTTGGGCTACGCGTTCCTGGTCAGCGGTGACGGCCAGGTTATCGTGAGTCCTGAAAAAGATCAGGTCATGAAAAACCTGAAAGACATCTACCCGTCGAGTGCGCTGCGCATTCAGAAAGGCATCCAGGAAGTGAGCCTCAATGGCCATGAGCGGATTATGTCCTTCACGCCTGTAACCGGCTTGCCTGCGGATTGGTATATCGGGCAATCGCTCGATAAAGAAAAAGCTTACGCACCGCTATCTAAGTTCCGTACCTCTGCATTTATCGCGATGTTTATTGCGGTCGCCGTGATTGCCGTGCTGCTGAGTCTGTTGATTCAGTTCCTGATGCGTCCTTTGACTACGATGGGCCGCGCGATGCAGGACATTGCGCAAGGCGAAGGTGACCTGACACGTCGCTTGGTGATTGAGAGCAAAGACGAGTTCGGCTTGCTGGCCAGCTCTTTCAACCAGTTTGTAGAACGTATTCACGCATCGATTTCCGAAGTGTCTTCGGCAACCCGTCAGGTGCATGATTTGTCCCAGCGGGTGATGGCGTCGTCCAATGCTTCGATCCTGGGTTCGGATGAGCAAAGTGCGCGTACCAACAGCGTTGCTGCCGCCATCAACGAGTTGGGTGCTGCCACACAAGAAATCGCACGCAACGCCGCTGATGCTTCGCAGCACGCCAGCGGCGCAAGTGAGCAAGCGGATGATGGGCGTCAGGTGGTTGAACAGACCATTCAGGCCATGACCGAACTGTCGCAGAAAATTAGCTTGTCCTGTGCCCAGATCGAAACCCTGAATGCCAGCACCGACAACATTGGCCATATCCTGGACGTGATCAAAGGGATTTCCCAGCAAACCAACCTGTTGGCCCTCAATGCCGCCATTGAAGCAGCGCGTGCAGGTGAAGCGGGTCGTGGTTTCGCTGTTGTAGCGGATGAGGTGCGCAACCTTGCTCACCGCACTCAGGAGTCCGCAGAAGAGATCCATAAAATGATCACTTCACTGCAAGTGGGCTCGCGAGAAGCGGTGACCACCATGAACGCCAGTCAGGTTTCCAGTGAAGAGAGCGTTGAGGTGGCCAACCAGGCCGGCGCCCGTTTGATCAGCGTGACTCAGCGTATCGAAGAAATTGACGGCATGAACCAGTCGGTTGCAGCCGCGACTGAAGAACAGACGGCTGTAGTTGAAACGCTCAACGTCGATATCAACCAGATCAACCTGCTGAACCAGCAAGGTGTGGTTAATCTCAACGAAACGCTCAAAGATTGCGATGCTTTGTCGCAACAAGCCAGTCGCCTGAAGCAGTTGGTCGACAGCTTCAAGATCTGATTCAACGCGCGGTTAGTTATCCACAGCCCTGTCGTTTTAAACGTCAGGGCTGTTTTGTTTTTGGTTGCCCAAATACTGAGTAATTGCTTTAACAGCCCGGTGTAAATGAAGCTCCAGCTCTTTGACACACGCTTGCACCTCACGCCCGCGGGCCAGTTGCAACAGGGTGCGGTGATCATCCTGAGCCAGCGGCCCCAAGTTCATTTGTTGCAGGTTAAAACGCAAAAAGCGCTCTTCTTCTACCAAGCCAACATTCACTAACGCCAAGAGCTTCTTGTTGGGTGCTTTGTTGTAGAGCGCTTGGTGGAACAAACGATTGAGGGTGCCCACTTTGCTCAAGTCTGTTTCGACTTCCAGCGCCTGGATATACGCCGCGGCGTCTGCAAAGTCCTGTTCATCCAATAAAGGCACTGACAAGCGCAGCGCCTCGGATTCCAACAATAAACGAAGTTGGTAAGACTCCAGCGAACTGTCCTCAATCAAGGGTGCTACCACCGCGCCTTTGTACTGCTCCACGCGCAGTAAGCCTTGAGCTTCAAGCTGACGCAGTGCCTCGCGCACCGGCATGCGGCTCACACCAAACAACGTAGCCAGCGCCTCCTGTCGAATGGCAGTGCCACAGGGCAGGCGTCCATCAAGGATGGCATTGCGCAAGGATTCTTCTATCACCGAACGGGCTTGATGAGCCGCAACCGGAGCGTGCACTTCGATACTGCTTAAGGGGTTTAGTTTGACGGCCACGTTGGCGCACCCACGGCTGATAACCAGCTGCTTATTTGGATCCAATTCAAAGTAGGTACAGACCGAATCCTTGTCAAACCTCGTTACAGCGAGTTTAACGCGACTACACTCCCAGTGATCGCAAGGTGCCATTGTCTTTTTTTGTTTCTGGGCCCACTTTGCACAGATTCTTCTTAGGTGCCGCTTGATGGAATACGCAGTTGGCTCGCCGGTTTAGCCTTCCTTTACCCTTGCGCTGGTTGTTAACAGCCTTGTTGCTGGCTGGCACCTTGCTGGGCGGCCTGCACGCTGATTGGGATTTTTCCGTGATCAGCCGCCGTGCCGAAACGCTTTACGGGCCCCTGGGCGAGGGCCGCAAACGGATTGATGCCTGGCAACAATTATTAGCCACCCAAAAACAAATCCCAGAAGCTGAAAAGCTGCGGGTGGTTAACCAGTTCTTCAACGCACAGCTCAAATACCGCGAAGACATCGATTTGTGGCATCAGGAGGATTACTGGGCCACGCCGATTCAAGCGCTCTGGAAAGGCGCGGGTGATTGTGAAGATTACGCGATCGCCAAGTATTTCAGCCTCCGGCACCTGGGTGTACCCAGTGAGAAGCTGCAAATCACGTACGTAAAAGCCCTGAGCCTGAACCGCGCGCACATGGTGCTCACCTACTACCCAAGCCCCAATGCCATGCCGCTGGTACTCGACAGTTTGATGGACGCCATCAAACCCGCCAACCAGCGCACTGACTTGTTACCGGTCTATTCTTTCAATGCACAAGGCCTCTGGCTACCGGGCGCCAATAACACCAAGAAAGTGGGCGACACCAAACGTTTGTCTCGCTGGCAGGATGTACTGAAAAAAATGCAGGCAGAAGGTTTTCCGATTGAGACCAGCCAATAACCTGGAGCAACCATGTCCCTGTTCAAACAACTGTTAATTGCGATCTGTTTGTTTCTGGTGATCGCCTTCAGTGGCAGCTTTATGGTCAGCCTTGAAAGCTCGCGCGCGCAATACGTCAACCAACTGCGCTCCCATGCTCAGGATGCTGCCACCGCATTGGCCGTGTCCTTGACCCCCAACATCGACGATCCCGCCATGACCGAATTAATGGTCAGCTCGATTTTCGACAGCGGCTACTACGCCAGCATTCGGGTGGTCGATGCCAAGGACGGCAAGGTCCTGGTCGAACGCAGCGCGACACCCAATAGCAGCCAGGTACCGTCATGGTTCGTCAAACTGATCGGCCTGGAACCGGCCGGCGGCGATGCCATTGTCAGTCGCGGCTGGGAGCAAGCTGCACGGGTAGAGGTGGTCAGCCATCCCATGTTTGCCCTCGCCAAGCTTTGGCAAAGTGCATTGGGCAGTCTGGCGTGGTTGCTGCTCTGCGGTGTTGTGAGCGCGATACTGGGGGCTTTGCTGCTGCGTCGTCAGCTCAAGCCGCTGGATTATATGGTTGAACAGTCTCAAGCCATTGCCCGGCGAGAGTTTCTCAGCCTGCCTGAACTGCCGCGCACTCCGGAACTGCGCCGCGTGGTGCAAGCCATGAACCAAATGGTCGAAAAACTCAAAGCCCTGTTCAAGGAGCAGGCCGAACGCAGCGAACGCCTGCGCATCGAGTCTTATCAGGACAAGCTGACCGGGCTGGCCAATCGACGTTATTTTGAAATGCAGTTGCATGACCGCGTCACGCATGGCGAGCGGGCCAGTTCGGGCTATCTGCTCATGATCCGGGTAAAAGATTTGGCTGGGCTCAATCAGCGCCTGGGCGGGCAACACACCGATCAGTTACTGCAAGCCGTTGCCCAGTTGTTAATGCGCCAGTGCGCCAAATACCCCGAAACACACAACATGATCACCCGTGTGCGCGGGGGCGAATTTGCCGTACTGGCCCCCGGCCTGGTCCACGAAGAGGCCTTGCAACTGGCGCAGGCGCTGGAAACAGACTTTGTCAGCCTTCAGACCACAGGCGCCTCGGATCTGGCACCGATCGCCACCATTGGTGTTGTGTCTTATGTGGCCGGGGACCCGCCACAAGCGGTGCTTGGGTTAGCGGATCAAGCGTTGGCACAAGCCGATGCTCATACCGAGCACTGTTGGGTCTGCATTGAACAAGGCGAAGGGCTGGCCGTGAGCGAGGATCACCACGCGTGGCACAGCCTGCTTGAGAAGGCATTGAGCCAGCGCCGTTTTGAACTGTATTTCCAGCCGGTCGTGGCCGCTCAGAATCCCGCGATGGTGTTGCATTACAAAGTCATGTCGCGTTTGCTCGACGATGGCGGCCAAGCGATCCCTGCGGGGCGCTTTCTGCCTTGGCTGGAACGCTTTGGCTGGTCTGACCGGCTGGACAGCCTGATCTTTGACCGGGTGCTGGAGCAAATGCGAGACCACGACCAGTCCTTGGCGTTGAACCTGTCGCCAGCGTCTATGGCTGATCCGCAGTCGCTAGACCGACTGATGCAACTGCTGCATAAAAACCGTGACCTTGGCCCTCGGCTCACGCTGGAAATAGCCGAAGAACACCTCCCGGAACAAGCGGTGCTGGAGCAGATCACCCGTCGTCTGCGTGAGTTGGGCTTTTCGTTGAGCCTGCAACGTTTTGGCGGGCGCTTCAGCATGATCGGCAACTTGGCGAGCCTGGGCCTCGCGTATTTGAAGATCGACAGCAGTTATATCCGCGCCATTGATCAGGAGCCCGACAAGCGTCTGTTTATCGAGGCGATTCAGCATGCCGCCCACAGTATTGATTTGCCGCTGATCGCTGAGCGTGTCGAGACAGAAGGTGAGTTGAAGGTCATCCGCGACATGGGTTTATGGGGCGTGCAAGGTCAACTGTTCGGCTCGCCCGCGCTCTGGAAGTAATGCCGGGTCAAATCAGCCCGCTTTCATCATCGGTAATTAAATGGTTCAGGCCATCGAGTGCTTCACGGGCTTGCGTGCGGTCCATCAACTTGGCTTGAGCCGCCGCCGGTAAGTCGGTGACACGAATGACCCCTTTTTGCGTGAGTACCTGAATCAGGTCGTCGAGTACCCGGATCATTTCCAGGTCACTTTGGCGCAGTTGCTGCAAACGCTTTTCAACGATCACATTGGTTTGCCACGCCAGTATTTCAGGGTGGTCAGCAGGCAGCGTTGCGCTGGCGCCTGCAAATTCAAGCGCATCAACCCGACTTAACGCACCTTGGGCATCACGTTGCACGTAGAACATTGAACAGCCCCCTCAAGGTCACGACGAACACAATGATGTGAGCATAGGCCAACAATTGATTGGCGGCAGACTCCTCGTGCGGGGGGGCGCCTGACCCTGCTTTTAAAGGGATTTGTGGCCTACACTTGGCCGCATTACAACAGCCCATTACGCAGTTTCAACAGTTAGCAGGTGAAGGATGGGCGTACTTAGCCGTAACCATGTCAGCGAGCCTGTGCCTCGTATTTCGCAGCAGCCTCACGGTGTACTGGCCACATTGATTCGTCTGCCGTGGCTCTGGGCTATTTTGCTGCTCGCCTCGGCGGTGCGTTTTTATGGTTCCACCGCGTCTGCTATCTGGTGCGACGAAGGCTCCAGCCTGCTGTTGAGCCAATTCTCGCTGGCGGGCATCTGGCTGCATGCCGCCCGCGATGTGCACCCCCCACTGTATTTCATGCTGTTGCATGGTTGGATTGCACTGTTCGCAGACAACCTGTTTTCCATTCGCGCCCTGAGCGTATTACCCGGTATTGCCACGGTGTTTCTTGGCATGTGGTGGATGCGTCTGATCTCGACCCAACGCGCGGCCTTGCTCGCGGGCCTATTGCTGGCGCTACTACCGACGGCCGTACGTTACAGCCAGGAAGTGCGCATGTACGCATGGCTGGGTGTGTGGCTGATGGCGGCCACGATTGCCTTGGTGTATTGGGTTAAAACTCCAGCTAAAAACCGATATCTGCTGGCGTATGCCGCACTGATGGCGGCCGCGTTCTACACCCATTACTTCAGCGCCTTCTGTGTGTTGGCCCATTGGCTGTATGTGCTGTTGCTCAGTGCCCGCAAAACCGGTCCCGATGCGCTGATCAAACGACCCGCGTGGTGGGTCGCCAATGTGGCGATTGTGGTGTTGTTTTTGCCCTGGTTGCCGGGGCTTGTTGATTTGTTGCAACACATGGACCAACTCAAAGCAGGCGGTGATGTGGGCTGGGAGCCTGCCGTGGATGCACGCTCGTTGCCCGCGATGACGTGGCAGTTTTTGATTCAGGATGAAGGCGACGACCTACCCTGGCCTCTGTTCTGGCTCGGGCCGTTGTTGCTGTTGGGCGTGCTGGCGGGTGCTGCACTGCGTGATCGCACACCCTACAAATTGCCGACGCTTCTGGTCATTTACACCGTGCTGCCGATTCTGCTGATTTATGTGGTGTCGTTTATTTCGCCGCTCTTTATTGAGCGTTACCTGATGTTTGCTGCGCTGGGGCTGCCGATGATCGTAGCGCTGGTGGCTGACCGCCTGTACCCGCGCTGGCGCGTTGTGGAAGTGGGCTTACTGACGATATTCATCGGGGCTGAGCTGCTCGGTCTACGCAGCAACTTCAGCAACGAGGCCGATCACTTCGACCGTTTGGTGGGGCACGTCAATCAGCAGTTTTTACCCGGTGACCGGATCGTTGTCAGCGATCTGTTTTGGTACTTCAGCTACGTCTACTACAACAAGACCGGTTCGCAGCCCATGCTGTACACGCCGCCGACCCACGACGGCGCGTCAGGGCGGCCGAACGCTTATGGTTTTGGCACGTTGATGACGCACGCTGACGCAAGCCTCTATGTCGATCGGCTGCAAGACCTGCCGTCCGGCCCCGGGCGAGTCTGGTTGATCAGCAGCAGTGAGCAGCCTGACGATTTTGCGCCTATCCCGGCGCGCTGGCGCAAGGCGCAAGACCTGACCTTCGATGACACCCAGGCTCGTCTATATTTGACCTGTGACACGGGCGAATGCGGGCGCGAGCGTGATCGGTCGCCATTGGAAGCCAGCAATAATCTGTTAAAGAATTAATTTGCAACACTTGACTGAGACCGGCTCGCCGCGCAGTATTAATAGTTAGCAAACTAACATTATGTGACACTTCTCTTGCCTGACACTCTTGATTCACTCCAAATGAGCCTCAGCACCGGGATGGTGGTCGCGACTCGCCATTGGCGACGCGTGTGCCAAACCACGCTGATCAACTACGGTATTTCCGAAGCCTGCGCCATGCCGCTGCTGATCATCGGGCGTTTGGGTGAGGGCGTGCGGCAAGTGACCGTCGCCCATGCTGCGGGTATGGAAAGCCCGTCGCTGGTGCGCCTGCTCGATCAACTGTGCAAAGACGGCTATGTGCGCCGTTGCGAAGACGCCAGTGACCGACGCGCCAAGACCTTAAGCCTCACCGACACTGGCCGAGCGCTGGCGCAGGCGATTGAAGCGCAATTGGTGCAGTTGCGCCGCGCGGCGCTGGCCGATATCTCGCTGGCCGACCAGCAAGCTGCGTTGCGGGTGATTAAAGCCTTCGAAGCAGCCGGTCAACTGACTGACGGAGCCGGCTCTTGAACGGTTTTTTCAGCAGCATGCCGCCAGCCCGCGACTGGTTTTACGGCGTACGTACTTTCGCCGCGTCGATGATTGCGCTGTACATCGCCCTACTCATGGAAATGCCGCGTCCGTATTGGGCGATGGCAACGGTTTACATCGTTTCCAGCCCCTTCGTTGGGCCAACCAGCTCCAAGGCCGTGTACCGCGCCCTCGGCACCTTGCTGGGTGCCGCGGCGGCTGTGTTCTTTGTGCCGCTGTTTGTGCAAACCCCGTTTTTGCTGGTGCTGGTGATTGCTCTGTGGACCGGCATCCTGTTGTTCCTGTCGCTGCACCTGCGCACCGCCAACAGTTACATCTTCATGCTGGCGGGCTACACCATGCCCATGATCGCTTTGCCCATCGTCGATAATCCGCTCAACGTTTTCGACATTGCCATCTCGCGTACCGAAGAAATCATGCTCGGTATTGTTTGCGCGGCCGTTGTGGGCAGCATGTTCTGGCCGCGCCGTTTGACCCCGGTATTTATCGATGCCGCAGGCAAGTGGTTTGGTGACGCTGCCAACTACAGCAAACACTTTCTGGCCCGCGATGTAGAGCCGAACAAAGCCAGCGGCTTGCGCTCCTCGATGGTGGCGACGTTCAACACGCTTGAGTTGATGATTGGTCAGCTGCCCCACGAGGGCGCGCACCCGCAGACCGTGCGCAATACAAAAGAACTGCGTGGGCGAATGATCCACCTGCTGCCCGTGGTGGATGCCCTCGACGATGCGTTATACGCCCTCGAACGGCGCACCCCCGAGCTGGTGGAAAAAGTGACCCCGCTGCTCGACCACACACGTCAATGGCTGGACAGCACAAGCCAAGGGGCGCCCGTCGAGCACTGGAAAGCCCTGCGCCACGAACTTGAAGCGCTGCAACCCGGCGCGGCGGCGCTCGATGATCGCCGCCAACTGTTGTTGTCCAACGTGCTCTACCGCTTGGGTGAGTGGATCGATTTGTGGCAAGACTGCCGCAGCTTGCAACAAGCCATCACCACCGGCGATCAAGAGGTCTGGCGCGCGGTGTATCGGCATTGGCGCCTGGGCCGCCTGACGCCGTTTCTGGACCGCGGCCTGATGCTCTATTCGGCGTTCTCCACCGTAACCGCCATTGTTGTGGCGTGCGTGTTGTGGATTTTGCTCGGGTGGACCGACGGCGCCAGTGCTGTGATTCTGGCGGCCGTCGCGTGCAGTTTTTTTGCCGCGATGGACGACCCGGCCCCGCAGATTTACCGGTTCTTTTTCTGGACCTCGCTGTCGGTGTTGTTCGCCAGTTTGTACCTGTTCGTGATCCTGCCCAACCTGCATGATTTTCCGATGCTGGTGCTGGCGTTCGCGGTGCCCTTTATTTGTGTCGGCACGCTCACCGTGCAACCGCGCTTCTATCTGGGCACGTTGCTGACGATTGTGAACACCGCATCGTTTATCAGCATTCAGGGTGCCTACGACGCCGACTTCATGGTGTTCATGAACGCCAACCTGGCCGGCCCGATAGGCTTGTTGTTTGCGTTTGTGTGGACCCTCATCGCGCGGCCTTTTGGCGCTGAACTGGCGGCCAAACGCCTGACACGGTTCAGTTGGCGCGACATCGTACGCCTTACCAAACCGGCGACCCTGGCGGAACACCGGCAGATGGGCGCACAAATGCTCGACCGCCTGATGCAACATTTACCGCGTCTGGCCATGACGGGCCAAGACACCGGCATTGCAGTGCGTGAGCTGCGCGTGGCGCTCAACCTGCTGGACCTGCTCGCGTATGCGCCTCGGGTGACCGGCGGCCCGCAACTGCTGCTGCGTCAGGTGGTCAGTGACGTGGGCGATTATTTTCGCGCCTGCCTGATGTCGGGCGAACGCTTGCCCGTGCCTGCGGGGTTGCAGATGACGATGGATCGTACGCGCCGTGCGCTCAATGCCACCGATTTGCAGGACGAAGGTGACGCACGCGTTCACTTGCTGCACGCGTTAAGCGGTTTGCGGCTGGCGCTGTTGCCCGGCGTCGAATTTATAGTCGACAACGACGACCTGCCCCAGCCCCATGTACAAGGCATTGATGGAGCGCCGTTATGATCGGTGATGTGGATGTCAGTGGCGTGTTCCTGCCCACACTTCTGGTGCTGATGGGCATCACTTACTTGCTGTTTTTGGTGATTCACGCGGTGCTTACGCGTGTGCACTTTTACCGCCTGGTCTGGCACCGGGCTTTGTTCAACGTCGGTCTCTACGCTCTGCTGCTTGGCGTTGTGGATTCGTTTAGTCGATATTTGATGACATGAAAAAACCTTTATTGACCTTGGGCCGCGTCGTTCTCACCTTGCTGGTGGTGGCGTTTGCCTGCGTCGTGGTCTGGCGCATGACGATGTATTACATGTTTGCGCCCTGGACGCGGGACGGCCACATCCGGGCCGACGTGGTGCAAATTGCTCCCGACGTTTCGGGCCTGATCAAGCAGGTTGAGGTGCGTGACAACCAGCCCGTCACCCGTGATCAAGTGCTGTTTGTGATCGATCAGGAGCGTTTCAAATTGGCCTTGCGCCAGGCCCAAGCCACCGTGGCAGACCGCAAGGAAACCCTGGCTCAGGCGCAACGCGAAAGCCGTCGTAACAAAGGGTTGGGCAATCTGGTCGCGCGTGAGCAACTGGAAGAAAGCCAGTCCCGCGAAATGCGCGCCCAAGCGGCCCTCACCGAAGCTCAAGTGGCCGTGGACAGTGCCCAGCTCAACCTGGACCGCACCGTGGTGCGCAGCCCGGTGGACGGCTATGTCAACGACCGCGCGCCACGGGTCAATGAGTTCGTGACCGCCGGGCGACCGGTGTTGTCGATTGTTGACAGCAGTTCGTTTCACATCGACGGCTACTTTGAAGAAACCAAACTCGACGGCATCCACGTTGGCCAAAGCGTCGATATCCGCGTGATTGGCGACAATGCGCGCCTGCGCGGGCATGTCGAAAGCATCGTGGCCGGTATCGAAGACCGTGACCGCAGCAGCGGCCAGAACCTGCTGCCCAACATTAACCCGGCGTTCAGCTGGGTGCGTTTGGCGCAACGGATTCCCGTGCGCATCGTGTTTGACGACGTGCCCGAAGATTTCCGCATGATCGCCGGGCGTACCGCCACTGTCTCGATCATCGAAGACTCCCCCAAGGCCAAACCTGCGCAGGAGAACGCGCAATGAAAGCTGTTCACCTGGCAGCCGTAGGGCTGGGTTTGCTGCTGTCGGGCTGTCAGTTGGTGGGGCCTGATTACCACCTGCCCAAAGACGCCGCATTGCAGCGCGCGGATGTACAGGGTGAGTTTGCGGGCAAGGGCGCCAACGTGATGTCGGCTCCCGTGCCCGCCGATTGGTGGAAGCTCTATCAAGACCCCAAACTCAATGAGCTGGTGCGCCAGGCGCTGGCCTCCAACACCGACTTGCGGGTCGCGGCGGCAAACTTGTCGCGGGCGCGGGCGCAAGTTGAACAAGCGCAATCGGCAGGTGGCTGGAGCGGCTCGGTGAAGGCGGGTGCCCAGCGCTTGCAAGAGTCCGGCGAAGCGTTCTTGCTGGCAGATAAAGTCCCGGTCGCCAACGTGGGTGATCTGGGTATCAGCACCTCGTATCAGTTCGATTTGTGGGGCACCTTGCAGCGCGGCATTGAGGCCGCACAAGCCAACGCCGATGCGACGCAGGCCGCCGCCGACACCGCGCGCATTACCTTGGTGGCGGACGTGGTTCGGGCCTACACCCAAGTGTGCGCGGCAAACGAAGAGCACCACATCGCCGAAGAGTCGCTCACGCTGCAAGCGCAAAGCACACACCTGACCCAACAGTTGCGGGATGCGGGGCGCGGCGACGAAACCCAGGTCACCCGTTCGCAGACGCAATTCAAATCGTTGCGCGCGGAACTGCCGCGCTACGAAGCCTTGCGCCAGTCCGGCCTGTTTCGTTTGTCGATGTTGCTGGCCAAGCCGCTCGACCAACTGCCCGCTGGCGTTGCCACCTGCGCCGAGCTGCCGCATATCGCGCAATTGCTGCCGGTGGGCGATGGCGCTGCGTTGCTCAAACGCCGCCCGGATGTGCGCCAAGCAGAGCGTCATCTGGCGGCGGCCACGGCTGAAATCGGGGTGGCCACCGGCTCGCTGTACCCGGACATCAGCATTGGCGCGAGCATCGGGACCGTCGGCATCATTGATAATCTGGGCACCGCACCCACCAACCGCTGGGGCTTTGGCCCGCTGTTGAGCTGGACCATTCCTACCAACGGTTCGCGGGCGCGGATCCGTGAAGCCGAAGCCGTCACCCAAGGCGCGCTGGCCAAGTTCGACGGTGTGGTGCTGAACGCCATCCGTGAAACCCAAACCAGCCTGGTGCAATACACCGCGCTGTTGCAGCGCCGCGATGCCTTGGCAGAAGCCGAAGCGTCGGCCAAAACCGCAGCCGATCAAACGCATCAGTTCTTTCAGGCAGGGCGCGAGTCGTTTTTGGCTGACCTGCAAGCGACCCGCACCTACACCGACATGCGCGCGCAACTGTCGGCCGCTAACACCCAGGTAGCCATGAGCCAAATCGACCTGTTTCTGGCCCTGGGCGGCGGCTGGGAAAGTGGACGAACGCAAGCCCCGGCCAACGCGAAACCCTGAGGGCGTTGCTATGCTCTGAGAGGTCGGTATCAAAACGATGGCTCAGGGCGTCGCGGGTCTTTTAGCCCTCCCCATCGCGCAGGCAATGCTTGATGGGGATACTAATAATGAAAAACCCTTATGCTCCCGGTTTCTGGTGTGCGGTGGTCGCGGTGGTGCTGCTGTCTGCGACCTATTTCTACGGCATCATGCTGGCGCACCAGATCGATAAGGCGATGTTTTTCCTCGACAGCGCCAGTGCGTTGATTGCGGTACTGGCCATTGCGATGGTGGCGTGGGCGACGGTGCAAACCCGGCACATCAAAAAGCGCCAGGTCGAAGAGGGCCAGACCCGGGTCTTGATCTGGGACGCCAAAGTCGCGCTGCGGCGGGTCGAAACCGTTTTCGACCGCTACTTTTGGGGCAGTTATTGGCAGCCGGGCCGCACGTTCCAGGAATTTATGGGCGAACTCACCGGCACCCCGCTGGAAAAAAGCCTCGACGCCTTGAAAACCCAATGCCTGAAACTCGACAAAGCCCTGCCCTCGGAGGAGCGCCAATGGCTCGACTGCGCGCGTGAGTTATCTGACGTCGCGGCCGCAATGGCCCGTGAGCGTTATCAGCTGGATTACTCAGACTCATCTGTAAATCCGGTAGGTGAAATCTGCATTGATCACGACCTCGAAGTGTTGGTGTACACCTGGAGCGCCAGCCTCAAGGCTTTTGACCATCGTCTGGATGAAATCGACCGTCTCTACGCCCACTCCTCATGAATTTTGCGTGACTGAAACAGGCGACCGGCGGGTCGCCAGTGTTACCCTGCTGCCACTTTTCGGCCCACGACGGGCTTGGCAAAGACCGCTATTACTTTCAACACAACGGACATTGAACGGGTCAACTGATGAATAAACCATTAGGCGTGCTAGTAGGGATTGTTGTTATTGCAGGTGCTCTGAACACCGCTGGCGCTTGGTACACCGGGACCAAACTGGAAGGCGTGCTGCAAACGTCGATCCAGGAAGCCAACAAAGAACTCGCGTCGCAACTGCAAGGCACGCCAACCCACGGCTCGATCGAACTGGTATCGCTTGATCGTCATCTCTACAGCAGCACCGCCAACTACCGGGTAAAAATGTCGGACGACTCCGCCGGGCCGGGTGCCCAGCCTGTGGAGTTGCTGTTCGTTGACCACATTGAGCACGGCCCGTTGCCGTGGTCGCGTATCAAAACCTTTAAATGGATGCCGGTGATGGCCACCAGCAACTATTCGCTGGTAAAAACCCCGTTCACTGCAAAATGGTTTGCTGCCGCCAAAGAGCAGTCGCCGTTGCAAGGTCAGGTCACGCTGGCTTACAACCGCGCAGTAGAAGGCCACATGGAGCTGCTGCCTCTGGAAATGGCCCTGGACGCCAACTCCAGCCTCAGCTTCTCGGGCATGAGCATGGAAGGGCAGTCCGATGCCGAAGGTCAAAACTTCAAAGGCAAAGGCTACATGGACCACTTCAAGCTCAATGCCGTGTTCCCTAACAGACCGCCTTTGCTGGTTGAACTCAATGGCCTGACCGCGGCCAGTGACTTGAACAAAAGCGAGTTTGGTTTCTTCCTCGGCCAGAACTTCCTGAAACTGAGTGAAAGCCAAATCACCTTTGGTGATCGTCAGTCGGTGCTCAAGCTCAACAACTTTGAATACTCCGGTTCCACCTCCGCCAAGGGTCAATTATTGTCCGGGCGGTTGGACTACAAGGTGGGTGACGTGACCCTCAACAACAACCCGGTGGGCACCGCACAACTGGTCATGAGTGCCAGCAGCCTGGACATTCCGGCCATGCAGGCGTTGTTTCAGATTTACCAGACCAAATTCCAGCCCAAGGCTGACGGCACGTTGCCCGCCCGCGAGCTGACGCTGGCTGAGCAAACCCAGTTGCAAACCCAGCTCGAAACCTTGCTGGCCGCCAAGCCGAAGATGGCCGTGGAGAAGCTCAGCGTAAAAACACCTAATGGCGAAAGTGAGTTCAACCTGGCCGTTGCGCTGGCTCAGCCCGCCGCACTTGACCAGCCGCCGGTAGAAGTCACCAAGCAACTGCTGACCTCGCTGGACGCCAAGCTGCAATTGTCCAAGCCGATGATTGCTGATCTTGCCGGTGTGCAGGCGCAGTTGGCAGGGCAAACTGATCCGCAGGCCCTGGCTCAGGTTGGCACCATGACCAGCGACATGGTCAGCAACCTTGCCGTGGGCACGGGCCTGGCAAAAGTTGAAGGCACTAACATCCTGGCGACGTTGAACTACGCAGCAGGGCAGGTGGACTTCAATGGCCAGAAAATGAGCCTTGAAGACTTCATCACCCAAATGACGATGCGCTTCAACGCTCCGATGCAATAACCGACCAAGACGTAGCCATTGCCCACACCGCGCTCGACTGCGAAGCGATCGTAAACCCGACTACCGCGGTGCCTTTGAGGCACCGGGTTGAACGGTTTACGACCGCTACGCGCCCGAGCGCAGCCTCGCATGACGTGTCAACGACTACAGGCGGCACCCAAGTATCGACAGGTGTTGGCTCAGATTGAACCCTGAGCTTGCTCCATGATCCACTCCACGAACGCTTTGACTTCATCGCGTTGCATGGCATCGGGTCGGGTCACGACGTAGTAGGCGAAGCGTGCAGGCCAGGGTTTATCCAGCACCTGTACGAGACGCCCCGCAGCGATTTCTTCGCGTGCGTGCTCTTGCGCCACTAACGCCAGCCCCTGGCCTGCCTCTGCTGCGCGAATAAGTAAAAAGTCATCTTCAAACGCCGTCCCGCGTTCTGCGCGAGGGTCTTTTGCTACGCCATGCGCTGCGAGCCACAAGGCCCAGTCTGCCCGGTCAGAGTCGTGCAATAGGGCAAAGTTGAGGCAATCCTGCGGTTCCATCAGCCGGGGGATCGCAGCCATAAAGGCAGGACTGGCGACGGGCACTAAAACGGGCGCCATCAACTGCGTGACGTGCAGGTTGGGATAGACCCCCAGACCATGGCGCAACGCTACATCGATTCGATCACGGCGCAAGTCCATCACCGCAGAAGTCGCCTCGACCCGTACTTCGATGTGTGGATGACGCTGATTGAAGCGGCCCAGGCGCGGTACCAGCCACGAGGCGGCGAAGGTGGCGACCGTGCTGACCGTCAGGGTTTGCCGCGACTTGATCGCCTCCAGAGAATTCATGGCCTCCTGCATTTGCTCAAAAGCCTGGAGCAGGGCGGGATGAACGCTGGCTCCGGCTTCTGTGAGACGCAGGCCACTTCGCTCGCGGGTAAAAAGCGCCATTGCGACCCGATCCTCCAACAACCGAATCTGTTGGCTAACCGCGCCTGGTGTCACGCTCAACGCGTGAGCAGCGTGCTTGATACTGCCTCGTTGACCCACTTCAACGAAGCAACGTAGCGCGAGCAGGGGCAGTGAAGTCGCCATCGAGTTTAGTTTTCCTAAATACAGTGCGTAGAACGTATCGTTTCTACTGAGCCAGCGTGGCCCTGATAATACAGCGCGTTTAGAGGTACTGAACGACTGTAGAAAAACTAAATCAAAGGCGCTGTAGGTGCCGCGATCATCCTGCCGGGCAAGGCCGCAGGGTGGGAGGTTGCAAGATGATCACGCTCTATACCGATAGCTCACCCAACGGTTTCAAGATCACCATCGCCCTGGAAGAACTGGGGCTGGCGTACACGTTACGACACGTCAAAATCGCAGAGGGCGAAAACAGGCGGCCCGATTTCCTGCACCTGAATCCGCACGGGCGTATCCCTGTACTGGTAGATGACAGCAGCGGCATAACGCTGTTCGAATCGGCAGCCATCTTGCTCTACCTGGCCGACAAGACGGGGCAACTGCTGCCCTCAGTCCCCACGATGCGCTGGGAAGCGATTCAATGGTTGATGTTTAACGCCGCAAGCGTTGGGCCAATCATCGGGCAGCGAGTGCATTTTGAACTGTTTGCCGCAGCCCGAAACCCTGAAGCCATTGCTCATTACCGACGTTTGGTGAATGAAGCGTTTGCCACGCTGGACCGTCGTTTGGCAGCGCACCCCTATCTGGCGGGCGAGGCGTATTCCATCGCCGATATAGCCCAGTTTGGTTGGACCCACATCGCGCGCATCATCGGTTTCGACTTCAGTGTGCATAAACACATGAGTGCCTGGCACGAGCGGGTCGCGGCGCGGCCCGCCGTGCAGCGAGGCATCGCGCTGCCCGCGCCCGCGACAGAGGCTTGAGCCAGAAACAAGAAAGCCCGCACAGGGCGGGCTTCTTGGGGGCGCAGACTGTCTGAGACAGGTCCAGGCGGAAATATGGTGCACCAGGCGGGATTCGAACCCACGACCACTGCCTTCGGAGGGCAGTACTCTATCCAGCTGAGCTACTGGTGCAACGCGGGCGCCATGATACTCATCTGCGTGTCACCCGTCCATGCCGCTGATTGTGCAGGTGTTTCTTGCGTCAATATGGGCTATTAATGGAGGCCGTGTGAAAAAAGGGGAAACACAGTCGCTTGTTCTTTTTTTCGAACAACCTATTGTCCTTTACCCCCTTTACTCCTAGGATTCGTTTGAGATTTCAAACGCTCTTGTCTGAGTGCTAAACCGCACGCCGTGTGTGTTGTGCGTTTTTTGAACACTTTGGCAGTGAATGACTTCCTGACGGCAGCCATCTCTGGCGCCTTTCTACACTCAATAATTTGCCCCGCGCCTGCGCGGTGCTGTTAAGGAAAGCCCACCATGCAGCTCAAAGACGCACAGTTGTTCCGCCAGCAAGCCTATATCGATGGTGCTTGGGTAGACGCGGACGGCGGTCAGACAATCAAGGTCAACAACCCGGCCACCGGTGACATTCTCGGTACGGTGCCAAAAATGGGCGCTGCCGAAACCCGTCGCGCCATTGAAGCTGCTGATAAAGCACTTCCCGCCTGGCGTGCCCTGACTGCCAAAGAACGTGCGACCAAACTGCGCCGTTGGTTTGAACTGCTGATTGAGCACCAGGACGACTTGGGTCGCCTGATGACCCTGGAGCAAGGCAAGCCGCTGGCCGAAGCCAAGGGCGAAATCGTTTACGCCGCGTCGTTCATCGAGTGGTTCGCCGAAGAAGCCAAGCGTATTTATGGCGATGTGATTCCCGGCCATCAGCCGGACAAGCGCCTGATCGTCATCAAACAGCCCATTGGCGTAACGGCCGCAATCACCCCGTGGAACTTCCCGGCGGCCATGATCACCCGTAAAGCCGGCCCGGCGCTGGCGGCTGGCTGCACGATGGTGATCAAGCCTGCTTCGCAAACCCCGTTCTCGGCATTGGCACTGGTTGAGCTGGCGCATCGCGCAGGCATCCCTAAAGGCGTGCTGAGCGTGGTCACCGGCAGCGCTGGCGACATCGGCGGTGAGCTGACCAGCAACCCGATCGTGCGCAAACTGTCCTTCACCGGTTCGACCGAGATCGGTCGCCAACTGATGGCTGAATGCGCCAAGGACATCAAAAAAGTCTCGCTGGAACTGGGCGGCAACGCGCCATTTATCGTGTTCGACGACGCCGATCTGGATAAGGCCGTCGAGGGCGCGATCATTTCCAAATATCGCAACAATGGCCAGACCTGCGTCTGTGCCAACCGTCTGTACATTCAAGATTCGGTGTACGACGCGTTTGCTGAAAAGCTCAAAGTCGCAGTGGCCAAGCTGAAAATCGGCAACGGTCTGGAAGAGGGCACCACCACCGGCCCGCTGATTGATGAAAAGGCCGTGGCCAAAGTCAAAGAGCACATTGCCGACGCACTGAGCAAAGGTGCCACCCTGTTGACCGGCGGCCACAGCCTCGAAGGCAGCTTCTTCGAGCCGACAATTCTGGTTAACGTGCCGAAAAATGCCGCTGTGGCGAAGGAAGAAACCTTTGGCCCGCTGGCGCCGCTGTTCCGCTTCAAAGACGAAGCCGAAGTGATTGCCATGGCCAACGACACCGAGTTCGGCTTGGCCTCGTACTTCTATGCACGCGACCTGAGCCGTGTGTTCCGTGTGGCAGAAGCCCTGGAATACGGCATGGTCGGTGTCAACACCGGTCTGATTTCCAACGAAGTCGCGCCGTTTGGCGGCATCAAAGCGTCGGGCCTGGGCCGTGAAGGCTCCAAGTACGGCATCGAAGACTACCTGGAAATCAAATATCTCTGCCTGGGGATCTAAACCCGGCGGGTGGTTCAAGCAGAAGGGGCACGAGAGCGATGCTTCTTCTGCGTTTCAAACTGTTAACTTTTGTGGCCGGGTGCGCCATGCCAGTCGATCATCGCATGCTGGCATGAGTGTCTCCTTGGCGCGTCAGCCTTGAACCACGCTGCTTGATGAGCAGCGAATGAGGAACACCATGAGCAACAAGACCAACGCATCCCTGATGAAACGCCGTGAAGCCGCTGTCCCGCGCGGTGTTGGCCAGATTCACCCGATCTTCGCGGAGTCGGCCCACAACGCGACCGTGACTGACGTTGAAGGTCGTGAGTTCATCGACTTTGCAGGCGGTATCGCCGTGCTCAACACCGGTCACCTGCACCCAAAAATCATTGCGGCCGTGCAAGCGCAGCTGACCAAGCTGACTCACACCTGCTTTCAGGTACTGGCCTACGAGCCGTACGTTGAGCTGTGTGAAAAAATCAACGCCAAGGTGCCGGGTAATTTCGAGAAAAAAACCCTGCTGGTCACCACGGGGTCTGAAGCGGTCGAAAACGCCGTGAAAATCGCCCGTGCTGCCACGGGTCGCGCGGGTGTCATCGCATTCACCGGCGCTTACCACGGTCGCACCATGATGACCCTGGGCCTGACCGGTAAAGTCGTGCCGTACTCGGCGGGCATGGGCCTGATGCCAGGCGGCATCTTCCGTGCGCTGTTTCCGTGCGAGCTGCATGGCATCAGCGTGGATGACTCCATCGCCAGCATCGAGCGCATCTTCAAAAACGACGCCGAGCCTAAAGACATCGCCGCCATCATCATCGAGCCGGTACAGGGCGAAGGTGGTTTCTATGTGGCGCCAAAAGCGTTCATGGCACGCCTGCGCGAGCTGTGCGACAAGCACGGCATCCTGCTGATCGCCGACGAAGTGCAAACCGGTGCCGGTCGTACTGGTACCTTCTTCGCCATGGAGCAGATGGGCGTGACCGCCGACCTGACCACCTTTGCCAAATCCATCGCAGGCGGCTTCCCGCTGGCCGGTGTGTGCGGCAAGGCTGAACTGATGGACGCCATTGCGCCAGGCGGTCTGGGCGGCACCTATGCCGGTAGCCCGATTGCCTGTGCCGCTGCATTGGCGGTGCTCGAAGTGTTTGAAGAAGAGCACCTGCTGGACCGTTGCAAAGCGGTCGGCGAGCATCTGGTGACGGGCCTCAAAGCGATTCAGGCCAAGTACCCGGTCATCGGTGATGTCCGTGCGCTGGGCGCGATGATCGCTGTCGAGCTGTTTGAAGGCGGCGACTCGCACAAACCTAACGCGGCAGCCGTGGCTCAAGTAGTCGCCAAGGCGCGTGAGAAAGGTCTGATTCTGTTGTCGTGTGGTCCTTACGGCAACGTGCTGCGGGTGCTAGTACCGCTGACCTCGCCTGACGAGCAACTGGACAAAGGTCTGGCCATCATCGAAGAATGCTTCGCTGAATTGGCGTGAGTCTTAACGTCTGAGTTGTGATCGGCTACACAAAAAAACCGCTTCGGCGGTTTTTTTTCGTCTGTGAAACGCATTTAAGGCATTTTGCCTGTATCCGACGCGTGGCATTGACTAAGGTGCATGGACATCCCTCGGAGTGCATTCATGACTGCTGTTGAAGTATCCGCCACGCCGAGCGTGCTGATTGCCGAGACTGACCCCTGGTCTCGGGACCTGCTCAAACAAGTGGTGCTGAGCGTGCGTTGCGACGCGCAACTGGACGTGTGTGGCGAAGGCCAGCAAGCACTCGCGTTGCTGAGTGAAAAGGACTATGACCTGGTGATTGCGGACTGGGACTTGCCGGGCGTGAGTGGGTTGGACCTGCTGCGCAATGTGCGTCAGCGCCGCCGCCAGCCGGTATTGCCATTCATCTTGTTAAGCAGCCGCAATGACAGCGCCAGCGTGCGTGAAGCGTTGCCGCTGGCGCCCACCGCTTACCTGACCAAGCCGTTGGACATGCCCGGCCTGACACAGCGCTTGCAAGGCCTGCTACTCAGCGCGGGGCAAGAGGTTGCGTGCGATGTGCCCGCGTTGACGCCGGGCATGACCCTTAAGCGTTTTTTGGAGCACCGCCGCGCGTCCTCCGACGGCGCGCCGCTGCTGGCCGATGTGCAACTGGCGGTCAAGCGCAGCCTTAACCCTGGCGGACTGGACCTCAAATTGCTTGAGCAGGAAGTGCGCACTGACCCGCAAATCACCGCTGTACTGATTGCGGCTGCCAACAGCGCTGCCCAGCACCGCGTCAGCCCGGTACAAACCCTGGCTCAGGCGTTGCAGCGCTTGGGGCCGGCGCAAAGCATGAACCTGGTGTTGGGGCTGACCCTCAAACGCAGTGCCCGCCTGAGCGACCCATGCCTGGCCGACTACGCCGAACACTACTGGAACGCGTCGCTGCACACCGCCGAGTACGGGCGCACGCTGGCGCGCATGCTCAACTTGGATCAGGAGCGCTGTTATTGCGCCGGTTTGCTGCATCGTTTGGGCGATTTAGCGTTGTTGCGTTGCCTGCAAGAGTGGCTGCAAGCCGGAGGGGAGCTGGATACCCGCGCCATTGATGAGTCACTGGCTGAATTCGGCGCCGCCTATGGTTCGGCGTTGCGCACGCGCTGGCGCTTGCCGCTGGAGCTGCGCGAGTTGATTGCGGCGATTTATCACTTGGGGGGCGGGGTGTATTCGCGCGAAGCGTTGCTGATGAACCTTGCCGGGCAAGTGGCCAACTTGAAGCCTGAAGAAGGCATGGACGCGTTGGCCAAGAGTAAAACGGCACGCTTGTTGAAGATCGGCGTACCCGAGCTGTCACGGCTGATCAAAAAAACCTGAATAACCGTGTAGCAGTTGCCGAAGGCGACGTCCTGTCTCAGAGCCGTCCTAAAGAGGAGGCACTTGATCAGATCAGCCGCAGTGCCGGAGTTCTGAGCAGCCCTTGTCGCCGAACGTAGCCTGCGGCAAGGGTGAGGAAAACCGGCCCCGCATCCGCTTTTACACCGCCGCAGGCCGCAGCGAGTAGGTCTTCAATTGCTTGGCGAAATCACGCAGCGACTGAATCCCGCTGGCTTCGGCCTCGTGTACCCACTCTTTGATCGCGGCCAGCATGTCGTGGCCGTTGGAGCTGGTCTTGACCCAAATTTGCTGCAACGCCAAACGCTTCTCGTAAATCACTTTCAGCGATTGACTGTGCTCCAGCAGCGTTTCAATGCGCTGGTGGTGACGATCGTCCAGCAAGCTGGTTTCACGCGACAGCAGGCGCTTGGCACGGCGGAACTGGTGACGCACTGAGTGATCGACCTTGGCCAGTTCTTGCTGCACCAGCGGCGCGATCACCAATTTGCGGTACTGCGCCATGATCTGGAAGCGGTTGTTCAGAATTGCCATGGCAGTGTCCATGTCCAGGCTGCCCTTGCCCTCGACTCGATGGGCAATCGGCGCCACGCGCTGAACTTTGGCCAGTCGCAAGAAGCTGAACACTTTGATCCACGCCCAACCGAGGTCGAACTCCCACTTCTTGACCGACAGCTTGGCCGAGTTCGGGTAGGTATGGTGATTGTTGTGCAGCTCTTCGCCGCCAATAAGGATGCCCCACGGCACCAGATTGGTGGCCGCATCGCGGCATTCGAAGTTGCGATAACCCACCGCATGGCCCAAACCGTTCACCACGCCTGCGGCCCACACCGGAATCCACATCATCTGGATGGCCCAGATGGTCAGGCCGATGGCCCCGAACAGCAGCAGGTCGATAGCCAGCATGATTGCCACGCCCAACAGCTTGTAGCGCGAGTAGATGTTTCGTTCAACCCAGTCTTCAGGGCAGTTTTTGCCGTAAATGCGCAAGGTTTCAGGGTTTTGCGCTTCGTCACGGTAAAGCTCTGCACCTTTGCGCAAAACGGTCGATAACCCTTTTATGACCGGGCTGTGCGGGTCATCAACGGTTTCGCATTTAGCGTGGTGTTTGCGGTGGATAGCGGTCCACTCGCGGGTGTTCTGAGCGGTGGTTAGCCACAGCCAGAAGCGGAAGAAGTGTTTCAGGCCACCATTAAGCTCCAGCGAGCGGTGAGCTGAGTAGCGATGCAGATAAACCGTGACACCAATAATGGTCACGTGGGTCATCAACAGAGTGACTGCCACCAGTTGCCAGGCTGACAAGTCGAGAAAACCGTTGTACCACATAGGCTGTTTGGCCCTCGGAAAAATGAAAAAAACTGCAACACGCATTATCACTATGCAGCCAGATAAAACCAGTCGGCCTTTCAGATAACAGTCGCGGGATGTTTCTTACTCTATAATTCCCCTTTTTTTGTAGGCGTTTTAACTTTCTTATGTCGGTTTCTTATCGTGATGCCATGCGTGCAGCCATGCTGTACGGGCTGCTGTCGGTTTTATGGCTCTTGCTGACTGATCATTTATTGAACAGTTATTTCGATGATTCAGCGCAACTGGCACGCTGGCAACTCATAAATAGCTACGTGTGGGTGTTTGTCAGTGCGGCCCTGATTTTCGTTGCGCGGGCGCGTCTGTTCAGTTTTCTGGGCATGGGCGCACGTTTAAAACGCCAGCGCCAAGACCAGGAACGCTTGCGCCAAGCGGCAGTGGTGTTCGATTGCACCCGTGAAGGGGTACTGGTCAGTGACCGCAACGGCGTGATCGTCCACGTTAATCGGGCGTTGGTTAAAATCACCGGCTACACGCCCGAAGAAGTGCTGGGCCAACGCCCTAGCCTATTTAAGTCAGGCCATCATGGGGCGCAATTTTATCAGGCGGTGTTCCAGTCGCTGCAAAAAACCGGCGAATGGCACGGTGAGATCTGGAACCGTCGCAAAAGCGGCGAAATCTATCCGCAGTGGCAGACCATTCGTGCTGTGCGCGACCTCAAAGGCCACGTCAGCCATTACGTGGCCGTGTTTTCGGATATTTCAGCGATCAAGAATTCGCAAACCGAAATGATGCGCCTGGCCCATCAAGACCCCTTGACCGACTTGCCCAACCGTCTGTTATTTACCGACCGTACCGAACAAGCGCTGACCTACGCTCAGCGCCATAAGTCGGGCTGTGCCTTATTAATGATCGATCTCGATCATTTCAAAATCATCAACGACAGCCTGGGCCATAACGTCGGTGATCTGTTGCTCAAAGCGGTGGGTGAGCGACTGCTCAGTGTATTCGGCAAAGGCTTTACGGTTGCCCGCCTGGGGGGTGATGAGTTCGCCGTGCTGATCGAGCACTGTAATCAGGTCGCGCAAGCCGCCGGTTTTGCCCAAAAAGTGCTGGAGGTGATGAAGGGCGCGTTCATCATTGATAGCCACCAGCTTTTCATGAGTGCCAGCGTTGGCATCAGCTTATTTCCTAACGATGCCTTGAATGCCGAGCAATTGTTGCGCAATGCCGACTCGGCCCTGTTTAAAGCCAAAAGCGCCGGGCGCGAAGGCTACGCCTTGTACACCGAAGAGTTGACGGCCCATGCGCAATACCGCATTGAGGTGGCCAGCGATTTGCGCCGTGCGCTGGAGCAGCATGAGCTGCGCGTGTATTTCCAGCCGGTGCATGACTTGACCACCAGCCGCCTGGTCGGCGTTGAGGCGCTGGTGCGCTGGCAACACCCGCAGCGGGGATTGGTGGCGCCGGGAGAGTTTATCCCGATCGCCGAGCGTACCGGGCTGATTGCCGAAATCGACGCCTGGGTGCTGGAGCAAGCGTGCTGGCAAATGTGCCAATGGCAGGCAGCGGGGGTGAATTTGTCATTTGTGGCGGTGAACATTTCCAGTCGCCTGTTTGCACGGCCAGAGTTGTACCAATTGGTCTCGACTGTGTTGGCCGACACGGGACTCGACCCTGCATTGCTGGAGCTGGAAGTGACTGAAAGCGCGGTCATGGACAACTCCGAAGTGGCGCTTGAGCAGATGCACCGTCTGCGTGAGCTGGGCCTGCGACTGGCCATTGATGACTTCGGTACCGGTTTTTCATCGCTGCTGCGGCTCAAGCAATTACCTGTGCAGAAGCTCAAGATCGATCAGGGGTTTGTCGCGGGGCTGCCGGGTGACGATGACGACGTGGCGATTGTGCGTGCGGTGATCGCATTGGCCCAAAGCATGGGCATGCAGGTGCATGCAGAGGGGATTGAGCACGTCGAGCAGGCGCAGTTCCTGCTCGACTACAACTGCGACCTGGGGCAAGGCTACTGGTTTGGCCGCCCGATGCCCGCCCGTGAACTGGACTGGCAGCGGGCGCCAACGATTCGCCCCTGAGCCGTGGCTCAGTTTTTCTCGGGGGGTAACTCAGGGAGTGCGCGCAACGCGGCTTCGTACCACTCGGTATTAAAGGCGCGGTCTTCTTCGAGGATCGCGTCAATCTCCACAGCCAGCACGTGGGCCATCATGTTCAAAATATCTTCACGCTCGTAGCCCACCAGCGTCAGCTTGTTGAACGTGGCTTTGGCCGCTGGCGGGTTATCGGCCTCGATCTGGTTCTCGATGGCTTCGATCAGGGTATTTTCGGCGAACGCTTCTTCGTCGTTATCGATGTCTGTTGGCTCGCTCATGGGCAGGCTCCTTAAGTAAAGACCGGCAGTCTAACTGCATTCAGCACAATGATGCTGCTAGCCAGCATAGCGGTGAAGCTCTATAACAACGGCTGCCAACCCCAACACGGCCTGGAGGCTTTGCAATGCTCAAGCTTTATGGATTCGCGGTCAGTAACTACTACAACATGGTCAAACTGGCGCTGCTGGAAAAAGGCGTGCCGTTTGAAGAAGTGCCCTTTTTCGCCGCGCAAACCCCTGAGGCGCTGACGGTAAGCCCGTGTGCAAAAGTGCCTGCGCTAGAGGTTGAACAGGGTTTCATCAACGAAACCAACGTTATTCTTGAGTACATCGAGCAGACCCAGCCTGGCCCGAAACTGCTGCCCACAGACCCGTTTGAACGTGCTCAAGTGCTGGCGCTGGCCAAAGAAATCGAGTTGTACATCGAGCTTCCCGCTCGCGCGTGCTACGCCGAAGCATTCTTCGGGATGCAAGTGCCCGACGCGATCAAGAGCAAAGCCAAGGCGGAATTGCTACAGGGCATTGCTTCGCTCGGTCGGCAAGGAAAGTTCGCACCGTATGTGGCCGGAGAAACGCTGAGCGTTGCGGATATTTACTTCCTCTACAGCGTCAGTCTCGCTAGCGCCGTAGGGCATAAAGTCTTTGGTATGGACCTGTTGGCGGAGTTGCCAGCGGCCAAAGCCTTGTTGGAGCATTTTGAGAAAAATCCGCATGTGCAGCGTATTGCTGCGGACAGAGAGGCGGCAATGCCGAAGTTTCTGGCCTGGATCAGCAGTAAGAAATAAAGCTCTAGTGTTTATGAACGCCAGCCATCGTGCTGGCGTTTTTTTGAGTGTAGATGTAGGGGATTTCTCTGTGTTTCAGCGATAAATGCACTCATCTGGATGCATCTTGTAATAGCTCGTTTAGTGCGAAAACTGCCACAGGCTTTAGCCTGAATAGTGTTGATGGGGTCACTATTTAAGGACGACGTATGATGCTGAAGCTTTATGGATTTGCAGCGAGTAACTATTTCAACATGGTCAAGCTGGTGTTGCTGGAGAAGGGGATTGCCTACGAGATCGTGCCTTTTCATGGCTGCCAGAACCCCGCCATTCTTGCGGTCAGCCCGCGGGGCAAAGTCCCGGCGCTGGAGACCGAGCACGGGTTTCTCAGTGAGACCGACGCGATTCTTGATTACCTGGAAGAAACCCAAAGCGGGCCGGCGTTATTACCACGCGATCCATTCGCACGTGCTCAGGTACGCGCCATGGCCAAAGAAATCGAGCTTTATATCGAGCTGCCTGCACGGTTGTGTTACGCCGAAGTCATGTTTGGCGGGCGGCCGACCCCCGAGGCGCTCAAGCGCAAGGCGCAAAGGGATTTGATCAAGGGTTTTACAGCGTTGTCGCGGCGCGCAAAATTTTCACCCTACGTGATGGGCGATCAGTTCACCTTGGCGGATGTGTACTTTCTTTACAGCGTGGATTTGGCGGCAGAAGTCGCGAAAAAGCTGTTCGATCTGGACGTGCTGGCGCAGATGCCCAAAGCAGGTGCTCTGCTTGAGTTGCTGGCCAAAAATCCGAATGTGCAGAAAGTGGCCGCAGAGCGGGCGGCGGATATTCCGTTGTTCCTGGAGCGGATTAAAACGGCGGGATAAAAAACGGGCGCTCAACGCACCCGTTTGCGCAGGCTGCGATCTTTTGATCCTAAAAGCTCGCAGCCTGCGACAGCGCCTACCGATTTTTAGCGGCTGGCCAACAGCGCTTTGCCACGCACAACGGCCGCTTTAACCTGAGCCGGTGCCGTACCGCCGATGTGGTCGCGTGCATTCACCGACCCTTCAAGCGTCAATACGGCAAACACATCCTCCTCGATCTGGTCGCTGAACCGGCGCAGTTCCTCAAGGCTCATTTCAGCCAAATCTTTGCCCGTTTCAACGCCATATTTCACCGCGTGCCCCACGATTTCGTGGCAGTCGCGGAACGGCAGGCCACGGCGTACCAGGTAGTCCGCCAAGTCAGTCGCTGTCGAGAACCCGCGCAGGGCCGCTTCACGCATGATCGCGTGTTTGGGCTTGATTGCAGGGATCATGTCGGCAAACGCGCGCAACGAATCGCGCAGGGTGTCGGCAGCATCGAACAGGGGTTCTTTGTCTTCCTGGTTGTCTTTGTTGTAGGCCAGTGGCTGGCCCTTCATCAAAGTCAACAGGCCCATCAGCGCGCCGAACACACGGCCGCTTTTGCCACGTACCAGCTCCGGCACGTCAGGGTTTTTCTTTTGCGGCATGATCGAGCTGCCGGTGCAGAACCGGTCAGGCAGGTCGATGAACTGGAACTGCGCGCTGGTCCACAGCACCAGTTCTTCGGAGAAGCGCGACAAGTGCATCATCGCGATGCTCGCAGCGGCGCAGAATTCGATGGCGAAATCGCGATCCGACACGTTGTCCAGCGAGTTGCCGCCTACCGCGTCGAAGCCCAGCAGTTGCGCGGTAAATTCGCGGTCGATCGGGTAGGTGGTACCTGCCAGCGCGGCGCTGCCCAGCGGCATGCGGTTAGTGCGCTTGCGGCAATCTACCAGGCGCTCGTAATCGCGGCTGAGCATCTCGAACCACGCCAGCATGTGGTGGCCGAACGTGACCGGCTGCGCGGTCTGCAGGTGCGTGAAGCCGGGCATGATGGTGTCGGCTTCACGCTCGGCTTGTTCCAGCAGGCCTTTTTGCAGGCGGGTGATTTCAGCCAGGATGAGGTCGATTTCATCGCGCAGCCACAAGCGAATGTCGGTGGCGACCTGATCGTTACGGCTACGCCCGGTGTGCAGCTTTTTGCCGGTCACGCCGATGCGATCGGTCAAGCGCGCCTCGATGTTCATGTGCACGTCTTCCAGATCGATGCGCCAGTCAAATTGACCGGCTTCGATTTCGCTCTGGATGGTCTTCAGGCCGTCGATGATGCTGTCGCGCTCGGCATCGGTCAGCACGCCGACCTTGGCCAGCATGGTGGCATGAGCCACGGAGCCCATGATGTCGTGACGATAAAGGCGTTGGTCGAACGTGACGGAGGCGGTGAAGCGCGCAACGAAGGCGTCGACGGGTTCACTGAAGCGGCCGCCCCAGGACTGATTGGTCTTGTCGGTGCTCATGGATTCGCTCGTAATCGGCTGAGGGGAGTTACACAAAAAGTTACCGCGAATCATAACAGGGTTGCCATTCGTGGCGTTGACGCAGGTCGGCAGGTTTTTGTCTTAACTGAGGTATAAACAAAATACCGAAACGAAATGTATCGTTTGAATACGTTCGGCTTGGCAACCGTCTACAGTTGGTCGTATGAATAAGTCGTTACAGGTGTTTACATAAACCCCGGCTTATTTGAATTTAAAACGAGCAACAGACACAGGTGAATTTTGCTGTGCGTTTTGCGGCACTTTTTGGCCTTCGCGCTAGTCTTAGCATCGATCGCCGTGACAGCCGTCACTTCACCTGTCTACGCTATCCTTGTGCGAGACTCACGCAGGAATACAGCGCTATATGAATGTCCTGATCGTTGATGACGAAACCCTGGCCCGCGAGCATTTGAGCCATTTGATTGGCTCGCTTGAGGGCTACACGCTGCTGGAGCCTGGCGCCACTCATGGCGAAGAGGCGTTGAGCCTGATCGAAAGCCTGAAACCGGACGTCGTGTTGCTCGACGTGCGCATGCCGGGCCTGGACGGGCTGCAAGTAGCAGCCAAATTGTGCGAGCGCGAACTGCCGCCTTCGGTGGTGTTTTGTATCGCGCCTGACGAATTTCCGGAGCAGGCCCTCAAAGACAGCGGCGTCAGCTACGTGCTCAAACCGGTCAATGCCCAAGACTTGAGCGCGGCCTTGAAAGAGGCGCACCGGCCTAACCGCGTTCAACTGGCTGCACTCACACGCCCCGCCGCCCAGACCGGCAGCGGCCCGCGTAGCCATATCAGTGCGCGCACCCGCAAAGGCATTGAACTGATCCCGATCGATCAGGTGATTTACTTCATTGCCGACCACAAATACGTGACCCTGCGTCACGAGGGCGGGGAAGTGTTGCTCGATGAACCGCTCAAAGCCCTGGAAGACGAATTCGGCGAACGCTTTGTGCGCATTCACCGTAATGCGCTGGTGGCCCGCGAGCGCATCGAGCGCCTGCAACGTACGCCGCTGGGGCACTTCCAGTTGTTCCTCAAAGGGCTTAATGGTGATGCGTTGATTGTCAGCCGTCGCCATGTCGCCGGTGTGCGCAAGATGATGCAACAGCTGTAGCACGCGCCAAAAAGGGCGCGTGCGCCCCGTTTTGGGCCAGGGAGGCCGTGCACTTCTGACACAAGTCAAAGCAGATTTGTCTGAGCTGTTATTATCCGCCGTATCTTTTCAGTACGGATTGATCCATGTCCTCTCGCGAAATCCGCATCGCTACCCGTAAAAGCGCCCTGGCTCTGTGGCAGGCCGAATTCGTCAAAGCCCGTCTGGAGCAGGCCCACCCCGGTCTTGTGGTGACGCTGGTGCCCATGGTCAGCCGTGGCGACAAGCTGCTCGACTCGCCGCTGTCGAAAATCGGCGGCAAGGGGCTGTTCGTCAAAGAGCTGGAAACAGCCTTGCTCGAAAACGAAGCCGACATCGCCGTGCACTCGATGAAAGACGTGCCGATGGACTTCCCTGAAGGCCTGGGCCTGTTTTGCATCTGTGAGCGTGAAGACCCGCGCGATGCCTTTGTCTCCAACACCTATGCCAGCCTCGACGACTTGCCTCTGGGCAGTGTGGTCGGCACCTCCAGCCTGCGTCGTCAGGCTCAATTGCTGACCCGTCGACCAGACCTCGAAATCCGCTTCCTGCGCGGCAACGTCAACACCCGTTTGGCCAAGCTCGACGCAGGCGAATACGACGCCATCATTCTTGCGGCGGCCGGTCTGATTCGCCTTGGCTTTGAAGAGCGCATCACCTCTGCCATCAGCATCGAAGACAGCCTGCCAGCCGGTGGCCAAGGTGCCGTGGGTATTGAGTGCCGCAGTGCAGACGCTCACATCCACGCCTTGCTGGCCCCGTTGCACCACGCCGACACGGCCGTGCGTGTGACAGCCGAGCGTGCGCTTAACAAGCATTTGAACGGCGGCTGCCAAGTCCCGATTGCCTGCTACGCGGTGCTTGAAGGCGAGCAAATCTGGTTGCGCGGCCTGGTCGGCGAGCCAAGCGGCGGGACTTTATTGAGTGCTGATGCGAGGGCGCCGCGTGGTGAGGCCCAAACCCTGGGCGTGCAGGTGGCCGAGGCGTTGCTGGCCCAAGGTGCAGGCGACATCCTGAAAGCCGTTTATGGTGAGGCAGGCCACGCGTGACAGGGTGGCGCGTGTTGCTGACCCGCCCGGCTGAAGAGTCGGCGGCACTGGCGAGTGAGTTGGCATCAGCTGGCGTGTTCAGCAGCAGCTTACCGTTGCTGGCGATCCAGCCATTGGCTGTGACCTGCGCACAACGCGCCGTGATCACGGCCCTGGATCGTTATTGCGCAGTGATCGTCGTCAGTAAACCCGCGGCACGCTTGGGGCTGGCGCTGGTGAGTCAATGCGGGCCTCAAGCCCCTGCACAGAAGTGGTTCAGTGTCGGTGCCGCCACGGCGCAGATTCTCGCCGACTACGGGCTCGATGTTAGCTACCCTCAATGCGGCGATGACAGTGAAGCATTGCTGGCGATGCCGGCATTTACGCAATCGGTAGCGTGTGATCAGCCCAAGGTGTTGATTATGCGCGGGGAGGGTGGCCGCGAGATGTTGGCCGACCGTCTGCGCAGCCTTGGCGCGCAGGTCGACTACCTTGAACTCTATCGGCGTGAGCTACCCTCATACCCGCCGCACACGCTGTGCCAACGCGTGAAAGTGGAACGCCTGAACGCGCTGGTGGTCAGCAGTGGACAAGGGCTCGAACATTTACGCCAATTGGCAGGTGACGCCTGGCCCCACTTGGCAGCGTTAACGTTGTTTGTTCCAAGCCCTCGGGTGGCTGATATGGCGCGTAGCGCCGGGGCCCAACATGTTGTGGATTGTCGTGGCGCGAGCGCCGCGGCTTTGCTGGCGGCGTTACGGGAGTACCCCGTACCTGCTCTTTAATGCAAAGGATGGATACGTGAGCGAAACAATCTTGACCAAAGAACCTGTGCAGCCTGCGCCACAAGTGCCAGATGACAAAACTGCCTCAAAGCCTGAGCGCCGGGGCAATGGTCTGGCGGTTTTTGCCTTGTTGCTGGGTGCTGCCGGTGTAGCGGTGGGCGGTTGGGGGGTGTGGCAGGTTCGTCATTTGCAGACCGACACCGCGCAACAGCTGAGTGAAGTCCAGGCGCTGGGCGCGCAAACGCTGTCGATCAAGCAAGGTGAGCAAAAGCTGCTGACGCGTCTGAATCAATTGCCTTCGGCCAGCGAGCTGGACGATCAGCGCCAGTTGGTGGTGCAGCTACAAGGCGATCAGCAACGTTTGAATCAGCGTCTCGAAACGGTATTAGGCGCAAGCCGCAAAGACTGGCGCCTGGCTGAGGCTGAACATTTGCTGCGTCTGGCCAGCTTGCGCCTGTCCGCACTGCAAGACATCACCAGCGCTCAAGCCTTGGTAGAGGGCGCCGATGCGATTTTGCGCGAGCAAAATGATCCGGGTTCTTTTGCTGCCCGTGAGCAGTTGGCCAAAAGCCTCGCGGCCTTGCGCAGTGTTGAACAACCGGACCGCACCGGGCTGTTCCTGCGCTTGGCGGCGTTGCGCGATCAAGTGGCACAGCTCAATGCTTTGGCACCGGCTTATCAGGATCAGGGCGACTCGCTTTTGGGTTTGACAGCGGACGGCGACGGCGCGAGCCGATGGGCGCAGTGGTGGGATGAAATCTCGCACTACATCCGCATTGATTTCAACGCTGACAAGAACGTGCGCCCTCTGTTGGCAGGTCAAAGCCTGACGCAAGTGAGGCTGGCCTTGAGCCTGGCGCTTGAGCAAGCGCAATGGGCTGCCCTCAATGGCCAGGAGCCGGTGTATACCCAAGCCTTGGCCCAAGCCGAAGAGGTGCTCAAAGGTAATTTCAACCAGGACAACCCGCAAAGCCAGAAACTGCTGCAACAGGTGGTTGAACTTCGTCAGCAGCCGGTCACGGTTAAAACGCCGGACCTGTCTGGCACCTTGAGTGCCGTGCAGGCGTACCTTGAGCGCCGGCATGTCAGTGCCGACGAGCCGGGTCAGGCGGCGGGTAGCCCCGCGCAGGAGGCGCGTCCATGAAACGCTTCTATGTGATTGTATTTTTGTTGATTGCAGCCGCTGCCTGCATCGGCCTGGCAATCGCCGAAGATGCGGGCTACGTGCTGTTGGCTTATAAAAGTTTCCGTTATGAATCCAGTGTATGGGCCACCTTGGCACTGATCGTGGTGCTCTGGCTGCTGATTTGGGGCATCAAACTGTTGGTCGAACTGGTGACGGCCTCGACAGGGCTGGTCAATCCGTGGTCGCGACGTAACCGCAGTCGTCGAGTACAGATCGCCATTGAACAGGGGCAAATGGACCTCGCCGAAGGCCGTTGGGCCAGTGCGCAAAAAAATCTCGCGCGTGCGGCGCAGGCTGAACGCCAACCGTTGCTGTTTTATCTGGGCGCTGCCCGTGCGGCCAATGAACAGGGCCACTACGAGGAGAGCGACAAACTGCTTGAGCGCGCGTTGCAGCGCCAACCTCAAGCCGAACTGGCGATTGCCCTGAGCCATGCGCAATTGCAGGTCGACCGTGCGGACACCGACGGCGCGCTAAACACCCTGCAAGCCATGCACGAGCGTCATCCGCACAACGTGCAGGTGCTGCGTCAGTTACAACGCCTGCACTTGCAACGTGGCGATTGGACCGCGTTGATCCGTTTATTGCCAGAGCTGCGCAAAGACAAAGTATTGCCGGCCAAAGAACTGGCCGAATTGGAGCGCCGTGCCTGGGGCCAAAACCTCAGCCTTGCAGCGCAGCGCGAAACCGAAGGCGAGGCGGCGCTGCAATCATTGCAGCGTGCGTGGCAGCAGCTCACGTCGGCCCAGCGTCAGGAGCCGACATTGGTGCTGGCCTACGCCGAACAGTTGCGCCAACTGGGTGCGCAAGGCGAGGCAGAAGACGTGTTGCGTGGCGCGTTAAAACGCAACTACGACAGCCACCTTGTGCGGCTTTATGGCTTGTTGCGTGGCAACGACCCGGTCAAGCAATTGCAAACCGCTGAAGGCTGGCTCAAAGCGCATCCGGCAGACCCGAGCCTGCTACTGACATTGGGCCGTTTGTGCCTGCAAAACAGTTTGTGGGGCAAAGCGCGTGACTACCTGGAGAGCAGTCTGAAACTTGAACGCAACCCCGAAGCGTGCGCTGAACTGGCCCGGCTGCTGGCTCAACTGGGCGACACTGCGCGCAGCAATCAACTGTTTCAAGAAGGTTTGAATTTGTTGGATGAACGTCTGTTAGCGTTGCCTCTGCCTGCCACGGCAAGTGGTATATAACGGGTTTTGTCCGACTTGCGTGGGTGCGTAAGTCGGGCTTCGAAAGGAAAACTCTTACGGAAACCACTAAAGGTAATTTTCCTACTTGATGTGTCCAATTGTCTTTCGGCTTCTGTCGGTTAATCCTTACAGGCTTAAGGACGCTTCCACCGGGGCCCACCTTGAAAGGGTTAACAGCTTTCCTCTACCGTAACTGCCTGTCTCTTTTGTTACGGAAAAGCCATGTTTTTGGCCTGCTCACGTTTCATTTTTCTCTTAACATTTTTGGCCAGTTTTCTGGTGCTGAGCGCCTCCTTGTATCTGGAGTACGGGTCTGGCCTTGAGCCGTGTTCGTTGTGTTTGGTGCAGCGCTTTTTCTTGACGGCCTTCTGTCTGGTGAACCTGTTCGCCTGTCTCTACGCCTCTCGTCTCAAGAGTGTGTGGGCCTGTGCCACGCTGTCTATGGCGCTGGCCGTGGGTGGCGTCGTGGGTGCGTTGCGTCAAGTGCTGCTACAAAGACTTGAGCCAGAACAACTGATGTTTTGCCAGCCTGACCTGGCGTGCATGTGGGAATACCTGTCGTTTGGCAACTGGTTCCTGGCGCTCTATCGAGGCTCCGAAGCCTGCCTGCGCGTGAGTTGGACGGTTTTTGGGCTGAGCGTGCCCGAGTTAAGCCTGCTGGCTTTTACCGGGATGTGTCTGCTGAGCGGTGCGCAGATTATTCGCCTGACTTTCAGTCGTCCAAAAGGTCCCCCTGCGACGCGAGGTAGCAGGGGGGATTAAACGCTTGTATGAATTTTCTCTCGTGCGTACCTTGAAGCAGTCGGCTGGCGGGCATAATCTGGCCCGCACGCTGTATTGGAAATATGCCGCCCAACATGGTTGCGCTTGCGCACGTTTGGGTTCGCACAGGCCCGGCTAACGCGGGTGGCATGAACCCACAAGGGAAGAGAGATCACCATGCTCGAGAGTTGCAAGAATGCTCAGGAACGTTTTTTTGGCGTCCATAAGCTGATTGATAACTGGCTGCTCAAGCGCCATGAGCTGGTGAAGGCTTACGACGCCGTCCAGTCTGAGATCCATGGTCTTAATCCCAAGCGTGGCCCTCAAAAAGAGTTTTGCGGTGTTCTGATGGACTATATGTCCGCAGGACATTTCGAGATTTATGAACAATTGACCGCCGAAGCGAATGCCTTTGGTGATAAGCACGCGCTGGTGTTAGCCAATCAGATTTACCCTCGAATAGATAAAATCACCGAACGGGCCGTGGACTTCAACGACCGCTGCGATGGCAAGAAACACCGCCCCGATTGTAAAGATCTGGCGCAGGCTTTCATCGAACTGGGTGCTTTGCTGCGCGAACGTTTCTATCTGGAAGACTGCCTGATCGAAGTGTTGCACAACGCACACGAACCTGAAAACGCGCCTCAAGCCCAAGCGATTCAAGCCTGATAAGTATGCGAGGCCTCCACTCCAGGCGCGAGTGATCGGGGCCTTTTACTTTTTGGTATCGAGCAACTCGATTTCAAATACCAGCGGTGTGTAAGGTGCAATCAAATCACCTGCACCGTCGGCGCCATAGGCCTGATCAGACGGGATAACCAGTCGCCATTTTGCACCCACTGGCATCTGCACCAGTGCACTGCGCCATCCTGCGATCACGCTGTCGAGACGAAACCACTGCGCCTGAGTGCTCTGATCAAACACGGTGCCATCAGGCAGGCGTCCCACATAGTTCACTTTCACCCATCCTTGTGCATCAGGCTTTACGCCGCTGCCCGGTGTCAGTTCGGTCAAAATGATGCCGTCTGCCAGTTCGCGTACCTGCGGTTTTTGCTTTTCTCTGGTTAAAAAATCGCGCTCGGCCGAGAGGGCCAATTCACTTTGCGGCTGCGCCGTGGCGGCGTCGATCTGTGCCTGATGCTCAGCCAACACCTGCTCGATACGCTCATCGCTCAGTGCCAGGGCTTTACCTTGGTAGGCGCTGCGCAATCCTTCAATCAGCGCTTTAAGCTCTAAGTCAGGTACTTCTTCGCGCAGGCGCTCACCCAAGCTGGCGCCCAAGCTGTAGGCGAGGTCGTGTGCCGCACCGCTGCTGGTTGGCGGGGCTGCGTGCACCAGTGGTGCAAGGCAAAACACGGTCAGCAAAAGGTATCGCGCCATCGTCACTCTCCAGCCTCAAATGCGGGGGATTATGCCAGCGGTGCCTTTGGCATCGTGTTTTTATTCGCCTCAGGCAACAGGGTTTAATCAGGCATAGAAACGCGCGCGCAGGATAACTAAAACTTGATCCAGCACAAGTTTCTCGACGCCATGCAACCCGCAGCTATCGTTAGTGTCAACATGATCTAGCGGCGGTTCCTACAGAGGTCTAGTATGAGCCGCACTCACTTCAGCCAGGAGGTAAACCATGTCGGCCAAAAAGAAGCCCGTTAATACCCCGTTGCACCTGCTCCAACAGCTCTCAAGCAGCCTGCTTGAGCATTTGGAAAGCGCTTGTTCTCAAGCGTTGGCTGATGCTGAGAAACTGCTCGCCAAGCTTGAAAAGCAGCGCGGCAAAGCTCAGGAGAAACTGCACAAGGCGCGTGCCAAACTGCAAGACGCAGCCAATGCCGGTAAATCCAAGGCTCAGGCCAAGGCCAAGTCTGGCGTTAAAGAGCTTGAGCAACTGCTCGATACGCTGAAAGAACGCCAAACGCAAACCCGCGATTACATCCTGCAACTCAAGCGTGATGCTCAAGAAAGCTTGAAGCTGGCTCAAGGTGTGGGCCGCGTGAAAGAAGCAGTCGCCAAAGCGCTGACAACCCGTGAAGCCAAACCTGCCTCCAGTGCCAAGAAGTCTGCGGCGAAAGCACCTGCCAAAGTAGCAGCCAAGGCACCCGCCAAAGCCCCTGTAAAAGCACCCGCAAAAGCAGCAGCCAAACCTGCGGCCAAACCTGCGGCCAAAGCGCCTGCGCAAAAGCCTGCGACCAAGGCTGTTGCAGCCAAAGCCGCTGCGGCCAAGCCAGCAGCAAAAACCGCAGCAGCCAAACCTGCTGGCGTTAAAGCCCCCGCCAAGGCGCCCGTAAAAGCAGCCGCCAAACCTGCGGTCAAAACCGCTGCGGCCAAACCAGCTGCCAAGCCAGCCGTGGCCAAACCTGCTGTTGCCAAGCCAGCGGCAGCGGCAAAAGCGCCTGCCAAGCCAGCAGCCAAACCTGCGGCCAAACCCGCTGTAAAGCGTGTAGTGAGAAAACCGGTGGCTGCCAAGCCGGCCACTCCTGCGGCCAAGCCTGCCGCCGCCCCGGTTGCAGCGACAGCTTCCACTCCAGCGTCTACGCCAGCTCAGGCGCCTGCAACCACCTCCGCAACGACGCCAAACAGCGCCTCTTAAGCGCGGTTGATTGCGGCGCGCAGCGTTTGCAGCGCGCCGCAATCAGGTTGGCCAGCCAAGCTCGCCATCCTTTGCAGCCAGTCGCAATCCCCTTGCGATTGGTCTGAGGGCCACGACTGCGTCAGCGACTCCAATCGTCGCAGCACTGTTCGCTCAGCCTCCAGTTCCAATGCCTTGATCTGCCCTCGCAATGCACCCAGCGCCTCATCGTGCGCAGACGCTTCGCGCCATTGCGTTCGTAAATGACGCAAAGGTTGTACGACTTCGCGCTGCCATGGCTCGGCACAGTCGCTTAATTGCTTAAGACGAGCGTCATCGCACCTCACGCCGCGTTGCTCAAGCCAGGCCGCGCACAGCAGCAAGCACACGTCCAGGCCTTGGCTTTGCAGGTTCAGGCACGCGCGCTCGACACCGGGTCGGGCGTAGAGGTGTAAACAGGTGTTCCACAGATCAGTGTGCATAGTGCAATTAGCGCCAGTTGAGAGGGAAGCTGGTAGACTCCGCGGCCATTATGATCCGACTTCAGAACCTGACTTTACAGCGTGGTCCGCAACGTCTGCTAGAAGACGCCGAGCTGACCCTGCACGCCGGCCACAAAGCCGGTCTGGTCGGCGCCAATGGCGCCGGTAAATCCACTTTGTTCGCCTTGCTGCTGGGTGAGTTGACGCCTGATTCCGGGGACTGTCTGCTCCCGGCCGACTGGCGGATCGCCCACATGCGGCAAGAAATCGACACCCTCGATCGCATCGCGATTGATTACGTGCTCGATGGCGACCAGCGTTTGCGCCAAGTGCAAAACGATCTGGCCAAAGCCGAGGCCGACGAAGACGGCCCTGCCCAGGCGCGTCTGCACGCCGAACTGGACAGCGCCGACGGCTACACCGCCGATGCCCGCGCGCGCAAAATGCTTGCCGGTCTGGGCTTCACGAACGAGCAAATGGATCGCCCGGTCGCCGACTTTTCCGGCGGCTGGCGCATGCGTCTGAACCTGGCGCAAGCCTTGATGTGCCCCTCCGACCTGTTGTTGCTCGATGAACCGACCAACCACTTGGACCTCGACGCCATCCTGTGGCTCGAAGACTTTCTCAAGAACTATCCCGGCACCTTGCTGCTGATCTCTCACGACCGGGACTTCCTGGATGCCGTGGTGGATAACATCGCGCATGTCGATCAGCGCAAAATCACGCTCTATCGTGGCGGTTACAGCGCCTTTGAGCGTGCCCGTGCCGAGCGTCTGGCGCAGCAACAGCAAGCCTACGAGAAGCAGCAGGCGCAACGTGCGCACATGGAAAGCTACATTGCGCGCTTCAAGGCTCAGGCCACCAAGGCCCGTCAGGCCCAGAGCCGGATCAAAGCCCTTGAGCGCATGGAAGAGCTGAGTGCGGCGCATGTCGACTCACCATTCGACTTTGTGTTTCGTGAAGCCGTGAAGCTGTCCAGCCCGTTGCTGGACTTGTCTGATGCACGCTTGGGGTATGGCGAAAAAACCATCCTTGAGAAGGTCAAGCTGCAACTGGTACCGGGTGCGCGTATCGGTCTGCTCGGCCCTAACGGTGCGGGCAAATCGACCCTGATCAAAAACCTTGCAGGCGAACTGGAGCCACTGTCAGGGCGTTTGGCCCGCGGTGAAAACCTGGTCGTCGGGTATTTTGCCCAGCATCAGCTCGACTCGCTGGACTCCAAGGCCAGCCCGTTGCTGCACATGCAGCGCCTGGCACCGACTGAGCGTGAACAAACCCTGCGTGATTTTCTCGGCGGTTTCGACTTCCGTGGCCCGCGTTGTGATGAGCCGGTACTGAACTTCTCCGGCGGCGAGAAAGCTCGCCTGGCCTTGGCCTTGATCGCCTGGGGCCGCCCCAACCTGTTGCTGCTCGACGAACCGACCAACCACCTTGACCTCGAAATGCGTCTGGCGCTGACCATGGCCTTGCAAGAGTTCAGCGGTGCGGTACTGGTGGTGTCTCACGATCGGCATTTGCTCAAAAGCACCACGGATGAGTTCTTGTTGGTCGCTGATGGCAAAGTGCAGGAATTCGACGGTGACCTCGAAGACTATGCGCGTTGGTTAGCCGATTACCGCCTGCGCAACGCGCCGGCCAGTACCACGCCGATCAACCCGGACAAGACTGACAAAAAGGCTCAGCGTCAGGCCGCCGCCGCGCTGCGTCAGCAGTTGGCGCCCCACAAGCGCGAAGCCGACAAGCTTGAAAGCGAGTTGGGCAAGGTCAACGAGAAGCTGGCCAAAATTGAAGTCAGCCTCGGCGACAGCGCTGTTTACGAAGCCGCCCGCAAGGACGAACTGCGTGAGCTGCTGGCTGAGCAAGCCAAGCTCAAAGTGCTCGAAGGCCAGTTGGAAGAGCGCTGGATGGAAGCCCTCGAAGTGCTTGAAACCTTGCAAGCAGAACTGGAAGCCTTGTCCTGATGGAAGCTCTGCACCTGCCCGTGCCCGCCGAGCTGATCGCGCCGCTGTGGATTGGCGTGCAGATCTTGCTGATTCTGTTGGCGGGTTATTTTTTGCAGCGCGGCATTGCCCGTTTTCTTAACCGTCTGGGTCAGCGTTACCCGCTGCCGCCGCAGTTGTTGATGCCGCTGCGCGGTGGTTTGCGCTGGTTCATCATGGGCAGCGCGGTGATTATCGTGCTGGAGCGCCTCGGGGTGTCAGCCACGGTGCTGTGGACGGCGCTCTCGGGGTTTGTCGCGGTGGCGGCTATCGCCTTCTTCGCGATGTGGAGCGTGCTCTCCAACCTGCTGTGCGCGGTACTGATCTTCACCGTCGGCCCGTTTCGGATCGGCGACGTGGTTGAGTTGCTCGACACGCTGGACAAGCCGGGCGTCAAAGGCCGGGTGGTGGCGATCAATTTGCTCTACACCACACTGATCGAACCCGCAGAAGCGGGCAGTGGCAGCAGCATGGTGCAAGTGCCCAATAGCCTGTTCTTCCAGCGTTCTGTTCGCCGCTGGCGCGAAGGTGACGTTTAAACGCTCCTGCAAGGTGTGGCGCAAAAAAACCAGTGGTTAATTTTCAGCCAGCGCATTAGTTTTAAGGACGTGTTACTGATTTTGTCCGAGAGGTGTGCGATGTCGCTGGAAACATGGTTGGCCTTTTTTGCGGCGTCCTGGGTGATCAGCCTGTCGCCGGGTGCCGGTGCAATTGCGTCGATGTCATGCGGGCTGCAATACGGTTTTTGGCGCGGCTATTGGAACGCCCTCGGCCTGCAACTGGGCCTGGCCTTGCAAATCGCCATCGTTGCCGCCGGGGTAGGCGCCATTCTCGCCGCGTCCTCCACCGCGTTTTACGCCATCAAATGGTTTGGCGTGGCCTACCTGATCTACCTCGCGATCAAACAATGGCGCGCCTTGCCCGCCGACCTCAGCGATGACGCTGCCGTGCGTCCTATTGGCAAACCGCTGGCGCTGGTGTTTCGCGGCTTCCTGGTCAATGTCAGCAATCCCAAGGCGCTGGTGTTTATGCTCGCGGTGTTACCGCAGTTTGTTGACCCGCACGCGCCGCTGTTGTCTCAGTACTTGATCCTCGGCACGACCATGATCTGCGTCGACCTGATTGTGATGGCCGGCTACACCGGGTTGGCGTCCAAGGTGCTGCGTTTGCTGCGCACGCCCAAACAGCAGCGGCGCATGAATCGCACGTTTGCCGGTTTGTTTGTGGGCGCGGCGGGGTTTCTGGCCACGCTGCACCGCGCAACGACGTAAAGACCTTGAGTCATTGGGAAGGGAAGTGAACAATGTGTTACTTCTCATTTCCAGCCGGATTTTTCGATGACCGCCCGCTCGCGTTTTTTGGCATGGCTGATGCTGCCCGTGCTCGCGTTGTGCAGCCTTGCTGTGTCTGCCAACTCCCCGGAAGGTGCCTCACAGGCACTTCACCTCATTGACTACATTGGTGCCGATTACCCGCCTACGGTTGAAGACGGCAAAGTCATCGACGAAACCGAGTATCACGAGCAACTGGAGTTTTTGGCCGTCCTCAAAGGGCTGATCGCCGATTTGCCCGAGCGTGCGCAGCGGGCTGAACTGGTGCAGGGCGTGAACGCGCTGCAAACCGCCATCGAGCAACGCGAAGACGGCGCCGCCGTGGCCCGTGAAGCGCGGCAGTTGGGGGCCAAGTTGGCCGTGGCCTACGAGGTCAGCCAGGCGCCGGTCATCACGCCAGACCCCACGCGTGGCGCGCCGCTGTACGCCCAGCATTGTTCGGTGTGTCACGGCGAAGCCGGAGCTGGCGATGGCCCGGCTGGCGTAGGCATGACCCCGCCACCTGCCAATTTGCGCGACGCAGGGCGCCTCGACCGCTTGAGCCTGTACGCGATCTACAACACGTTGGGGCTGGGCGTTGAAGGCACCGACATGCCGTCCTTTGCCGACCAGCTGGATGAGCGTCAGCGCTGGGACCTGGCCACTTATATCGCGGGCCTGAGCGCTGATCCAAACGCGGCAAAGGCAGACAAAACCTACAACCTGGCTGACCTTGCGCGCCAAACGCCTAATGAAGTGTTGGCCGCCGAAGGCCCGCAAGCCGCTGCCACCTTCCGTGCACAACGCGCGCAACCACCGCAGGTAGTGCGTGGCCCTGCGCAACTGCTCGATTACACCAGCGCCACCCTCGACAAAAGCCTGGCGGCTTACCGCGCGGGGGATCGCGAACAGGCCTACGACTTGTCTGTGGCCGCCTATCTGGAAGGCTTTGAGCTGGTTGAAAGCTCACTGGATAACGTCGACAGCAACGTGCGTAAAAGCACGGAGAAAGCCCTGATGGCCTATCGTCAGTCGTTGCAGGACGGCTTGCCGATTGAGCAGGTCGAGCAGCGTCTGGAGGCAGCCAAAGCGCTGCTCAAGGCGTCGGCAGGCTTGCTGGGCAGCGATGGCCTGAGCTGGTCGTTGAGCTACATTTCGGGTTTGCTTATTTTGTTGCGTGAGGGCCTGGAAGCCATTCTGGTGTTGGCCGCGATCCTGGCCTTTTTGCGCAACACCGGCCAGCAATCGGCCGTGCGCAGTGTGAACGTGGGCTGGGCGCTGGCATTGGTCGCCGGGCTGGCCACGTGGGCGCTGGCGGCTTATGTGATCGACGTCAGCGGCGCACAACGCGAATTGCTGGAAGGTTGCACTGCACTGTTCGCCAGCGTCATGGTGTTGTGGCTAGGCGTGTGGATGCACGACCGCCGACATGCTGCGGCGTGGCAGGACTACATCAAAAGTAGCTTGGTCAGCGGTGGCGGGCGATTTGGCTTTGCGATTCTGGCGTTCTTCTCGGTGTACCGCGAACTGTTTGAAGTGATCCTGTTTTACGAAACCCTGTGGCTGCAAGCGGGGCCGGCCGGTCACAACGCTGTCTTGGCAGGCGGTGCTACAGCGCTGGTGCTGTTGATCGGCCTGGCATGGGTCATTCTTCGCGGTTCGGCCAAATTGCCGCTGGCGATGTTCTTCGGCATTAACGCCGCCTTGTTGTGCGCGCTGTCGGTAGTGTTCGCAGGCCACGGTGTGAAAGCGCTGCAAGAGGCCGGTATTTTCGGCACGCGGCCGGTGCCGTTCTTCGAGTTCGACTGGCTGGGCATTCATGCCGATGCTTATTCCCTCGGAGCACAGGCCGTCGCCCTTTTGGCCATCATCGTGCTGTACAGCCGCAGTAAATGGGCTGAAAAACGTCGGGTGCAGGCTTCGTAGATCACCATGGGTTACGAGCGCTTCGACAGCGACTACGCCGTGGGGATGTACATTCTGTAGTCGCTGGCATAGGCGGCAGTGAGGGCCTAAAGGCCTTGGCTGTTTGATCACAGGGCGAGGCCCTACTTTTTACAGGAGCGCACCATGCGTGTCTGGATCGATGCCGACGCGTGCCCCAAGGCCGCGAAGGATCAAGTCATAAAATTCGCCTTGAAGCGTCAGTTTGAAGTGGTGCTGGTGGCTGGGCAGAGTCAGATCAAACCCACGTATGCGTTGGTCAAGTTGATCGTGGTGCCCAGTGGCCCGGATGCGGCAGATGATTATCTGGTCGAGCACGCGGTGCCCGGCGAGTTGGTGATTTGCAGCGATGTGCCGCTGGCCGACCGGCTGGTGAAGAAGGGCGTGGCCGCGCTGGACCCGCGTGGTAAAGAGTTCGACCCGCAAAACATGGGTGAACGGCTGGCGGTGCGTAACTTGTTTACCGACCTGCGCGAGCAAGGGCAAATGGGCGGCGGGCAGGGCGCGTATGGCGAACGTGAGAAGCAAGCGTTCGCCAATGCGCTGGACCGCATCCTGACGCGTTTGACGCGGGCGTGATCAATCCCCTTCGTGGGTCAGTTCAAGCACGCGGTCGACCATCTTGTTGATCCCCGACGCCGCTTCGCTGATGGAGTGCGCCAACATATAGGCAGGCGTGCTGACCAGCTTGCGGGCTTTGTCTTCGACAATCTCCGACACCTCGCACTCTTGGTGAATGGCGCCCATTTTGGTCACCGCGCCGGCGGTATCGGCATCTTTGCCAATGGTGCAGGTCACGCCAGGGCCGTAGATTTTGGCGGCGATGGCAGGTGAGATGCACATCAGGCCCACCGGCTTGGCCGCCTCGGCAAAGGCTTCAGCCAGAGCCAGCACGTCGGCTTGCACTGTGCATTTGTCGCCTTCGGTGGCGAAGCTTGAAAGGTTTTTTGCCGCACCAAACCCGCCCGGCACGATCAGCGCGTCGAAGTCGTCGACTTTCGCTTCACGGATATCCTTGATGTCGCCACGGGCAATGCGCGCAGACTCAACCAACACGTTACGCGACTCGGGCATCTCTTCGCCGGTCAGGTGGTTGATGACGTGCAGCTGCGCAATGTAGGGCGCGAAACACTGAACCTTGGCGCCACGTTGATCGAGGCGCAGCAGGGTGATAACACTTTCGTGGATTTCGGCCCCGTCGTAGACGCCGCAACCCGACAAAATCACAGCCACTTTTTTCTGGGTCATGTTGGTTCTCCTAGTACGTGGCGCTAATGTCGCCTGATTTGGCACTTGATGCCATAGGGTGTTCATGCAAACCCGGCCTACGCTTGTAGGAACATTGGTCGGGGTGTGCCATGAAGCTGATTTTGTATGCAGTGCCGTTTTTCTTTGTGCTGATCGCGATCGAGCTGCTGGCCGACCGCTGGCGCGGCATGCGCACTTATCGGCTGGCCGACACCATCAGCAGCCTGAGCACCGGCGTGCTGTCGACCACCACCGGTTTGCTGACCAAAGGCGTGGGTCTGGTGACCTATGCCCTGGCGCTCGACCATCTGGCCTTGATCAGGCTGCCCGAAGACAGTGGCTGGGTGTGGCTGTTTGCGTTCGTGCTGTATGACTTTTGCTACTACTGGCACCACCGCCTTGGGCATGAGCGCAATGTGCTGTGGGCGGCGCACTCGGTGCATCACCAAAGCGAGGACTACAACTTGTCCACCGCTCTGCGTCAGACCAGCACCGGTTTTATATTCGGCTGGGTGTTTTACCTGCCGATGGCCGTGCTTGGCGTACCGTTGCTGGTGTTCGTCACCGTGGCGACGCTCAATTTGCTTTATCAATTCTGGGTACACACCCGTCACGTGCCCAAGCTGGGCTGGTTCGAGTGGTGCTTTGTTTCGCCGTCCAATCACCGGGCTCACCATGCGCAGAATGCTCTCTACATGGATCGCAATTACGGCGGGGTGTTCATTTTTTGGGATCGCCTGTTTGGCACCTTCCAGGAAGAAGATGACGCCGAACCGGTCATTTTCGGCGTGACCACGCCGCTGTCGAGCTGGAACCCGCTGTGGGCCAATTGGCAGTTTTATGCCCAACTGTTGGCTGATGCGCGGCGCACTGAGCGCTGGTGGGACAAAGTGCGCATCTGGTTTATGCCCACCGGCTGGCGCCCGGCGGATGTGGCGGGCAAGCACCCGGTGAACAAACCCGATTTGAGTCAATTCAAAAAGTTTGAGGTGGCGCTGCCGCTACCGCAGCAGGTGTATATCGCCCTGCAATTTGCGGTGTATGTGGGGTTGGGCAGTTATCTGCTCAATCTGGGCGAGCATTTAGCGCCCCAGGCATTGCTGTTGGGCTGGGGTTACATGGCGCTAGGTCTGTTTGTGTTGGGGGCCGGGCTTGAGAATCGGCCCTGGGCATTGCGTCTTGAGGGGGTGCGCCTGGCGCTGAACGTGCCGCTGGTGTGGCTGGCCCCGTGGGCGGGGCTGTGGCCGGCCAGCGCGTGGGGCTGGGTCGGCCTGTTCAGTTACAGCGCCTTGAGCGTGATGGGCCTGTACGCGTGCAGAGCCAGGGTTACTCCGCTGGCGGAGTGTTAGCCTCGCCTGCCTTTTGTTTGGCTTCTTCAAGGGCGATTTGTTTGGCCTGGCGCGCATTTTTGAAGCGCCGACGGATCCACAGGCAGACGCCCAGCACCAGCAATGCGCCCAATACCCACAGCTCATACTTTTTGACGCTGCCCAGCAGGCCTTCAAGCACCGCGCCAAAGTGGTAGGCGGCAGTTGCCAGCGCGATGGCCCAGATGGCCGCGCCAATGCCGTTGAGCAGCAAGTAGCGGCCCGGCGGGTAGCCGGACAAACCAATCGCGACAGGCATGACGGTGCGCAGGCCGTAGACGAAGCGAAAGCTCAAGACCCAGATGTCGGGGTGCTTGCGAATGTGCTCCAGTGCCTTGTCGCCCATGAGTTGCCAGCGCGGCTTGCGCGCCAACAGTTTGCGGCCATGCTTGCGCCCCAGGAAGTACCACAGCTGATCGCCGGCATAACTGCCGAGGAACGCCACGATCATCACCAGTTTGAGGTCCATGTATCCGCGGAACGCCAAGAAGCCTGCGAGAACCAGAATGGTCTCACCTTCAAAGAACGTCCCTAGAAACAGGGCGAAGTAGCCGAATTCTTGAAGAAATTGTTGGAGCATTGTCTGGGTGCTGGCGAAATGAACGCGCAGCCTACGCCTTCAAGCGCGTGTATGAAAGTATCGAAATGTGTCTTGCCGTGAACAAATCCTACAATGCATATGGTTTTGACTTACGTCATGAGCGCTGTCATCTGCTGTTCATGAGGCGCCGGTATAAAGGTCGCGCGCGTTCAGGTCTGGGGCAAACGGGATTTTTCAGGCGCTGATCAACACGGCGCTGCGCACGGCTTGGCCGACTAAAGTCGAACCGTCTACACAGTCCGTTACCCAATGGTCGCGGCGACGCGCTACTGGCCTCAGAACAATTTCACGAAATCACCCTCTAAGTAGGCCTCAGCCCGCATAAAGCGCCTTTGAGCGGTTTAATCCCGCAGGCGTTGGTGGCATTCTGGCTGTCAACTTGACTGGCCGCGCCGCTTAACTGTTACGAGAGTCAAACCCGCTCTTATCAGGAACTTTCAATGAATACCGAAGGACAGACAGAACTCGTTGCCACTGAGCCTCAACCGATGGTTGAGCAGGTCTCTGAAACCCCGCCCACGCCCGAGGTGCACGCGCCCGCAGCGGCCGAGCCGCATGCCGCGGCGCATCCGGCGATTGCCATTCCGGGCCTAGATGACAGCAGCCTGTATATCCATCGTGAGTTGTCGCAATTGCAGTTCAACATTCGCGTGCTGGAACAGGCGCTGGATGAGTCCTACCCGTTACTTGAACGCCTGAAATTTCTGCTGATCTTCTCCAGCAACCTCGACGAATTCTTCGAAATTCGCGTCGCGGGTCTAAAGAAACAAATCACCTTCGCCCGTGAACAGGCCGGTGCCGACGGTTTGCAGCCGCATCAGGCGTTGGCGCGCATCAGTGAACTGGTGCATGGCCATGTCGATCGCCAATACGCGATTCTCAACGACATCCTGCTGCCTGAGCTTGAAAAGCATCAGGTGCGCTTCATTCGTCGGCGTCATTGGAATACCAAAATCAAAGCCTGGGTGCGTAAATTCTTCCGCGATGAGATCGCACCGATCATCACCCCGATTGGCCTTGATCCTACGCACCCATTCCCGTTGCTGGTGAACAAGAGCCTCAACTTCATTGTTGAACTCGAAGGCATTGATGCATTCGGCCGTGATTCTGGCCTGGCAATCATCCCCGCCCCGCGTTTGCTGCCGCGTGTAATCAAAGTGCCGGAAGACGTCGGTGGGCCGGGCGATAACTACGTGTTCCTGTCGTCGATGATCCATGCGCATGCCGACGACTTGTTTCAGGGCATGAAGGTCAAGGGTTGCTACCAGTTCCGTCTGACCCGAAACGCCGATCTGGCGGTCGACACTGAAGATGTAGAAGACCTGGCCCGTGCACTGCGCGGCGAATTGTTCTCGCGTCGTTATGGTGACGCGGTGCGTCTGGAAGTGGCCGATACCTGCCCTAAACATCTGTCGGATTACCTGCTCAAGCAGTTCAATCTGCACGAAACCGAGCTGTACACGGTTAACGGCCCGGTGAACCTCACGCGGTTGTTTAGCATCACGGGCCTGGACAGCCATCCCGAGCTGCAATACACACCGTTTACCCCGGCGATTCCGAAGCTGTTGCAGAACAGCGAAAATATTTTCAGTGTGGTCAGCAAACAGGACATCTTGCTGCTGCACCCGTTTGAGTCGTTTACCCCGGTGGTTGATTTGCTGCGTCAGGCCGCCAAAGACCCGCATGTGCTGGCCGTGCGCCAGACGCTGTACCGCAGCGGCGCCAACTCCGAAATCGTTGACGCGCTGGTGGACGCTGCGCGTAACGGCAAGGAAGTGACCGCTGTGGTTGAGTTGCGCGCCCGCTTTGACGAAGAGTCCAACCTGCAACTGGCCAGCCGTCTGCAAGCGGCCGGTGCGGTGGTGATTTACGGGGTGGTGGGCTTTAAGACTCACGCCAAGATGATGCTGATTCTGCGTCGCGAGGCAGGCGAGATCGTGCGTTACGCGCATTTGGGCACGGGTAACTACCACGCGGGTAACGCGCGGTTGTACACCGACTACAGCTTGCTGACCTCCGATGATGCGCTGTGCGAAGACGTCGGCAAGTTGTTCAGCCAGTTGATCGGCATGGGCAAGACGCTGCGCATGAAGAAGCTGCTGCACGCGCCGTTCACGCTGAAGAAGGGCATGCTCGATATGATCGCCCGCGAAACGCAATTCGCGCTGGAGGGCAAACCTGCGCACATCATCGCCAAGTTCAACTCATTGACCGACCCTAAAATCATTCGTGCGTTGTACAAGGCCAGCCAGTCCGGCGTGCGGATCGATTTGATCGTGCGCGGCATGTGCTGCCTGCGTCCGGGGATTGCGGGGGTGTCGCACAACATTCACGTACGCTCGATCATCGGCCGCTTTTTGGAGCACACCCGGGTGTTCTACTTCCTCAACGGCGGGGAAGAGCAGATGTTCCTGTCGAGTGCCGACTGGATGGAGCGCAACCTGGATAAGCGCGTCGAGACGTGCTTCCCGATTGAAGGCAAAAAGCTGATTTTGCGGGTCAAGAAAGAGTTGGAGTGCTACCTGACCGACAACACCCACAGCTGGAGCTTGCAGTCGGACGGGCGTTACATTCGCAACACGCCAACCGGCAATCAAAACCCGCGCAGCGCCCAGGCCACTTTGCTTGAGCGTTTGAGCCTGCCGGTATTGACCGTCAACACCGGCCCATCGGTGTAAGTAACCGCCCGGTGTCGTAGCCGCTGCGCCAGCGGCTACGCAGGCTCAATTCAGGACACCGTCAGTACAATCCCGACCCGTGTCAGCCATTGGGCTTCTTGCTCAAAGTCGGCCTGGGTCAGCGGGTTCTGCTCAAGCCAGCCTTCGGGGAAGATCACTTCAAGGTGATCGCCATCGGCCCGCAGTTTTACCTGCGAGGCTTGCTGGTCGCCACGGATGTGGTGGTACAAAATCGCAAAGCGCAACAACACGCACAGGCGAATCAGCTTGATGCCGTCTTCACCAAAGTCTGCGAACTTGTCTTTGGGAATATTACGGCGGTGGCCGCGTACCAATAGCGCGAGCATTTGCTGGTCTTCACGGGAGAAGCCGGCAAGGTCGGAGTGCTCAATCAGGTAGGCGCCGTGTTTGTGGAAATGATAGTGCGCGATGTCGAGGCCGACTTCGTGCACCTTGGCCGCCCAGCTCAATAATTCACGCCACACGCCGTCTTTCAAATCCCACGCCTTGGCCACTTGGTCGAAGGCGCGTAAGGCTTTGCGCTCAACCCGTGCCGCTTGCTCGCGGTCAACGTGATAGCGGTCCATCAACGAACTGAGGGTGCGCTCGCGCACGTCTTCGTGATGATGGCGGCCCAGCAGGTCGTACAGCACCCCTTCACGCAACGCGCCGTCGCAGTGATCCATGCGTTGCAGTTCCAGAGAATCGAAGATCGCTTCCAGGATGGCCAGCCCGGCCGGGAAGATGGTGCGCCGATCAGGCTTGATGCCTTCAAAGTCGATTTTTTCGACCTCGCCCAGCTTGAACAGTTTGCGCTTGAGCCACGCCAGACCTTCGGCATTGACCTCGCCGTTGCCATGACCGCCCGCCTTGAGGGCCAGGCCAATGGCGCGGATGGTGCCTGACGAGCCGATGGCTTCGTCCCAGCCCAAGCGGTGCAAGGCGTGCTCGATGCTCATGATCTCAAGGCGCGCAGCGGTGTACGCCTGTGCATAACGCGCCGGGGTGATCTTGCCATCGCGAAAATAGCGCTGGGTGTAACTGACGCAGCCCATTTGCAGGCTTTCGCGCAGCAACGGTTCAAAGCGCTGGCCGATGATGAATTCGGTACTGCCACCGCCAATGTCTGCCACCAGGCGCTTGCCCGGCGTGTCAGCGAGGGTGTGGGACACGCCCAGGTAAATGAGGCGTGCTTCTTCACGTCCGGAAATGACTTCTACCGTGTGGCCGAGGATTTCTTCGGCGCGCACGATGAACTCATTGCGGTTACGTGCTTCACGCAGGGCGTTGGTGCCCACAATTCGCACGGCGCCCAAAGGCATACCGTTGATCAGTTGGGCAAAACGTTTCAGGCAATCGAGCCCGCGCTGCATGGATTCTTCGTTGAGTTTGCGATCTTCGTCGATGCCGGCTGCTAACTGCACCTTTTCACCAAGACGCTCCAGGATACGGATTTCACCGTTCTGAGCCTTGGCCACCACCATGTGAAAGCTGTTAGAACCCAGATCAATGGCGGCGATCAGGGACGGATTCTTGGCTTGGGATTGGGGCATGGTTGAGGGGTCTCGGTCGATAACTTCGCCATCGTGCCACGATCAAACGCTCGCGCCAACGCGTGATGTCAGAAGGCTTGATGTGGCTCAAGCAATTTTTCGTAACGTCTGGCTTCATATCATTAAAGGCGTTAACCCATGGACGCGATGTTTAAATTCATCAGCCATACTCTGACTCATGCTTCTTTATAGTCAGACTCAATTAAGCCTCAGCTTCCTGAACGCGTTGATGACGGCTATGATGTGCTACGTTTTTGCTTACAACCACGGAGACTTCCATGAGCAGCGATCTTATTAAACACGTCACCGACGCTAGCTTTGAGGCCGATGTTCTCAAGGCTGAAGGCGCTGTACTGGTCGACTACTGGGCTGAATGGTGTGGCCCTTGCAAAATGATCGCGCCAGTTCTGGACGAGATCGCCGAGACTTACAAAGGCAAGCTGACTGTTGCCAAACTGAACATCGATGAAAACCAGGAAACCCCGGCCAAGCATGGCGTACGTGGTATTCCGACGCTGATGCTGTTCAAGAACGGCAATGTCGAAGCCACCAAGGTCGGTGCGCTGTCGAAGTCGCAATTGGCTGCATTCCTCGACGCTAACATTTAAGTGTCGATAAAAGCCCCGCAAAATGCGGGGCTTTTTCATGGCTCAAGGACTAGACGCTATGAAAAGCAAGTGTTACATTCGGCCCCGCACTGGTTTCTCCACTGCCCCCTGCAAGCCGTCGCCGACGCACTCCTTATCGAATTAGTACGCGATCCTGTCGCCTTCTCTGCGGCGCGGCCTCATTAAGCCAAAAGCTTAATTTCCCCCCTCCATAAATGATTACGTCATTCCTATATGAACCTGACTGAACTCAAGCAAAAGCCGATTACCGAACTGCTCGAATTGGCCGAACAAATGGGCATAGAAAATATGGCCCGTTCGCGCAAGCAGGACGTGATTTTCTCCCTGCTGAAAAAGCACGCGAAAAGCGGCGAGGAAATCTCCGGTGATGGCGTGCTGGAGATCCTCCAGGACGGCTTCGGCTTCCTGCGCTCCGCTGACGCCTCGTATCTTGCCGGCCCGGACGATATTTACGTCTCGCCTAGCCAGATTCGTCGCTTCAACTTGCGCACCGGCGACACCATCGTCGGTAAAATCCGCCCGCCAAAAGAAGGCGAGCGTTACTTCGCACTGCTGAAAGTCGACACGATCAACTACGATCGTCCCGAGAACGCGAAAAACAAGATTCTTTTCGAGAACTTGACCCCGCTGTTCCCGACCGTACGCATGAAGATGGAAATCGGTAACGGTTCCACTGAAGACCTGACCGGTCGTGTGATCGACCTCTGCGCGCCCATCGGTAAAGGTCAGCGTGGTCTGATCGTTGCTCCGCCAAAAGCGGGCAAGACCCTGATGTTGCAGAACATCGCGTCGAACATTTCGCGTAACAACCCTGAAGTTCACTTGATCGTTCTGTTGATCGACGAGCGTCCTGAAGAAGTGACCGAAATGCAGCGCACGGTGCGCGGCGAAGTGGTTGCGTCGACCTTCGACGAGCCGCCAACCCGTCACGTACAAGTGGCCGAAATGGTGATCGAGAAGGCCAAGCGCCTGGTCGAACACAAAAAGGACGTGGTGATCCTGCTTGACTCCATCACCCGTCTGGCCCGCGCTTACAACACCGTGATCCCAAGCTCCGGCAAGGTGTTGACCGGTGGTGTTGATGCCCACGCCCTTGAGAAGCCAAAGCGTTTCTTCGGTGCGGCGCGAAACATCGAAGAAGGCGGCTCGCTGACCATCATCGCTACAGCGCTGGTTGAAACCGGCTCGAAGATGGATGAAGTGATCTACGAAGAGTTCAAAGGCACCGGCAACATGGAACTGCCTCTGGACCGCAAAATCGCTGAAAAGCGCGTCTTCCCTGCGATCAACATCAACCGCTCCGGCACCCGCCGTGAAGAGTTGCTGACCGCGGATGACGAGCTGCAACGCATGTGGATCCTGCGCAAGCTGTTGCACCCGATGGATGAAGTCGCAGCGATCGAGTTCTTGATCGACAAGCTGAAACAGACCAAGACCAACGATGAGTTCTTCCTGTCGATGAAACGCAAGTAACACGGTTTCTCGATCAAAAAATGGCGCCCCGCAAGGGCGCCATTTTTTTTGGATAAAAAAAAGGAAGGTTTGCGCTGAGCGCCGGTCAATAACAGCACTGTACTGGCGGGTGTTGAGCGTGATGAGTTCACTTGTTTATCGCAGGGACATTGATGGCCTGCGCGCAATTGCCGTGATAGCGGTGGTGCTTTTTCACTTCGGGGTGCCCGGTTTCACCGGCGGGTTCGTCGGTGTTGATGTGTTCTTCGTCATTTCCGGTTACCTGATTACCTCGATCATCTGGCGCCAGCGTGAAGCGGGGCGTTTTAGTTTCGTGGATTTTTGGGCTCGCCGAGCGCGACGTATCCTGCCCGCCTTGTTTGTACTGCTGGCGGCAGTGCTTGTGGCTGGCTGGTTTTTGATGGCACCCAAGGACTACGAAGAACTGGGCCGTTCCGTGCGCTACCAGGTGTTGTTCGTGTCCAACCTGCTGTTCATGCGCCAGGACGGTTATTTCGACGCGGCCAGCGACCTGAAACCGTTGCTGCACACCTGGTCACTGGCCGTTGAAGAACAGTTCTACATCGTCTTCCCCCTGGTACTGACGGTGCTGTCGGCTCGCTTTAAGCACTGGCGACTGGCGTTGTTCGGCCTGCTGCTGATTTCGTTTGGCTTGAGCGTCTGGGCCGTTGCCCAACACCCGCAAAAGGCGTTTTTTCTGTTGCCGATGCGGGCGTGGGAGTTGCTGGCTGGCGGGATGCTGGCCATTGCCCCCGTCACCCAAAAACGCCTGACACCTGCGGCGGCGCAAGGCTTCAGCCTCTTGGGGCTGGGGCTTATCCTGATGGCGGTCTTTGGCTACGACAAAAGCACACCGTTCCCCGGTGCCGCGGCATTGCTGCCGGTACTGGGGGTGGTGGTACTGATCTGGGCCAATGAACATCACACCACCTGGGTGGGGCGTTTGTTGAGCACGCGGGTAATGGTCGGTCTCGGGCTGATTTCTTACTCGTGGTACTTGTGGCACTGGCCGGTCTTTGTGTTTGGCAGCTATGCCAGCGTGGGTGAATTTGGCGCGGGCTTGACCAGCGCTCTCATCGCGCTGACGTTGATCCTGGGCTATTTGTCCTGGCGCTTTGTCGAAACGCCCTTTCGTGAGCGTCGACTGTTAGCCGGGCGGCGGCAGATTCTGGCGGCCGCGGGTGTGGGCATCCTGGTATTGGGTTTGGCTGGGCAAGCGCTGCGCTGGAGTGATGGTTTGCCGCAGCGTTTGTCAGAGCAGGCGTTGCACTACGCCAACGCCAGCCACTGGCGGCCCGAATTGATGGCCTGCATCACGGATGACAAAAGCCCTGCAGACACGCCGTTTTGCCGATACGGCACGCCCGATGCCCCTGCGCAGTTACTGGTGTGGGGCGACAGCCACGCCACGGCGCTGATCCCTGCGTTGCAAGACAGTGCCGAGCGCTACGGGGTCAATGTGATGTTGGCCAGCTCGGCGGGTTGTCTGCCCCTTGAAGGGCTGGAGCACGGCGCTCGATGTGCGGCCTACAACCGTCGTGTGGTGCGCACATTGAACACCGAACCGGTGAGCGACGTGATGTTGGTGGCACGCTGGAGCCTTTATCTTTATGGCGATGCCAAAGGTGATCGGGGTCATGCGCTGAAAGCTGCGGATGGCCATTACGACCGTGAGGTGGCCCAGCAGCAGCTGGCGCAAGGCTTGCGCACACGCATTGAACAGCTGCGTCAGGCCGGTCATCGTGTGTGGCTGATGAAAGAGGCGCCGTTGCAGCCGTTCAATCCGCCTTATCGCCTGAGCCGTTTAGCGATGCTGAACAAGCCCACAGAGGGCACCGGTTTCCCACTGGCCGATCACCTCAAACACACGGCCTTTATTAACCGGTTGTTCGCTCAAATTGCTGCCAGCGACCCCGGCGTCAAGGTGCTGGACCCTGCACCACAGCTGTGCGATGCCACCGGTCTATGTCGGGCTGAGCGGGACGGTGACTCGTTGTACACCGACGACAATCACTTGTCTGAAGTGGGTGCCAAGTTAATGCTGCCTGTGGTGGCTGCGCTGTTTGAGGCCGTGACCGAGCCAAACACGCCTGGCCCGCGTGAAGCCAATAGCGCCCGCTAAGCAGCGATAAGCTGCCAGCGGGCGGCATTGCAGGTAGGATGTACGCCTATTTTGAGGGTGCCAACGTCAATGAAATTCAAGGATCTTCGGGATTTCGTGCAGCAGCTAGAGCAGCGCGGAGAGTTGAAACGCATCCAGATTCCCGTCTCTCCAGTGCTGGAGATGACCGAAATCTGCGACCGCACGCTGCGTGCCAAAGGCCCGGCGCTGTTGTTCGAGAACCCGACCGGCCACACGATCCCGGTGCTTGGCAACCTGTTCGGTACGCCTGAGCGCGTGGCGATGGGCATGGGGGCGGAATCGGTCAGTGAATTGCGCGAAATCGGCAAGCTGCTGGCGTTTCTTAAAGAACCTGAGCCGCCTAAGGGTCTGAAAGATGCGTGGTCCAAACTGCCGATCTTCCGCAAGATCATTTCCATGGCCCCGAAAGTTGTCAAAGACGCGGTGTGCCAGGAAGTTGTGATCGAAGGCGATGATGTCGACTTGGCCATGTTGCCCGTACAGCACTGCTGGCCGGGCGACGTGGCGCCGTTGATTACGTGGGGCCTGACCGTCACCAAGGGACCGAACAAGGACCGCCAGAACCTCGGTATTTATCGTCAGCAAGTGATTGGCCGCAACAAAGTCATCATGCGTTGGTTGAGTCACCGGGGTGGCGCACTGGATTACCGCGAGTGGTGTGAAAAACACCCCGGCCAGCCGTTCCCGGTATCGGTGGCCCTGGGGGCAGACCCTGCAACTATTCTCGGTGCAGTGACGCCCGTGCCGGACAGCCTGTCCGAATACGCGTTCGCCGGGTTGCTGCGGGGCAATCGCACCGAGCTGGTGAAATGCCGCGGCAATGACCTGCAAGTGCCCGCCACTGCGGAAATCATCCTTGAAGGCGTGATTCACCCCGGCGAGATGGCCCCTGAAGGCCCTTACGGCGATCACACCGGTTACTACAACGAAGTGGACAGCTTTCCGGTGTTCACCGTTGAACGTATCACCCACCGGGTCAAACCGATTTACCACAGCACGTACACCGGCCGTCCACCGGATGAGCCCGCGATTCTGGGTGTGGCACTCAACGAAGTGTTTGTGCCGATCCTGCAAAAGCAGTTTCCGGAAATCACCGACTTTTACCTGCCGCCTGAAGGCTGCTCGTACCGCATGGCCATTGTGACCATGAAAAAGTCGTATCCGGGCCACGCCAAGCGGGTCATGCTCGGCGTGTGGTCATTTTTGCGTCAGTTCATGTACACCAAGTTCGTGATCGTGACCGATGACGACATCAATGCGCGTGACTGGAATGACGTGATCTGGGCGATCACGACGCGCATGGACCCCAAACGTGACACGGTCATGATCGAAAACACGCCAATCGACTACCTTGATTTCGCCTCGCCGGTATCGGGTCTTGGCTCGAAGATGGGGCTGGATGCGACGAATAAATGGCCGGGTGAAACCACGCGTGAATGGGGTCGAGTCATCGTCAAGGACGAGGCGGTGACACGCCGGGTCGATGACATCTGGAATCAATTAGGAATAGATTGATGCGAGTAACCTTGCAGCCATCAGGCGCGGTGTTGGACACCTTGCCTGGCGAGCCGATTTTGAATGCGGCGCAGCGTTTGGGCTATGAATGCCCGCAAAGCTGTCGCAACGGTAATTGCCATGTGTGTGCCGCCTTGCTGGTTGAAGGCAGCGTGCAGCAGGCGGGCGAGACGCGTGACCGTGGTGAGATTTACACCTGCCTGGCGCAGCCGCAGGAAGACTGCATCGTGTTGTGGGACGGTGTGCTTGCGTTAGGGGAGTTGCCGGTGAAAACCGTGTCGTGCCAGTTGGTTGAGTGCGTAGAAATGGGCGGCGATGTGTGGCGGGTGCGCCTGCGCGCACCGGCTGGCAAAGCGCCGCGTTATTACGCAGGCCAGTACGTGATGCTGGAGCGCGAGAACGGTGAAAAGTCCGCGTTCTCGCTGGCCAGTGCGCCGCACAGCGGGCGTGACCTTGAGCTGCATGTGTTGGTACGCGAAGACAGCGCCCGTAGCCTGATCGAACAATTGCAGCGCAATGGCATGATCCGCGTCGAACTGCCGTTTGGTGATACGCATTTGTCCCAATTACCGGACGGCCCGCTGGTGCTGATTGCTGCCGGTACAGGCATGGCGCAGATGCACAGCCTGATCGAGCATTGCCGTAAGAAAGGTTTCCCGTACCCCGTGCACTTGTACTGGGGTGTGCGTCGTCCAGAAGACTTCTACACCTTGGAAGAATGGGACGCGTGGCAAAAAATCCCCAACCTGTACGTGCACAAAGTCGTGAGTGACTTATGTGGTTGGGAAGGGCGCTGTGGGTTGTTGCACGAAGCAGTGTGCGAAGACATCAGCGACCTGAGCAGCGTGTATGTTTACGCCAGCGGTTCGCCTGCGATGGTTTACGGCACCCTCGATGCTTTGGTGAATGCAGGGATGGACGCTCACCAAATGCGCGCCGATGTATTCGCGTACTGCCCGCGGCCCTGATTCAACGCACTAGACAGGTTGCAACTGAGGAGTAATGCGAGGCTGTGATCAATGACGCAGCCTGCGCAAGGGCCCTGCTCGCAGACAGTGTTCACGATTGCTTCGCAATCGGACGCCGTCTGCGGCAGCGGCTAGGCGTTGTTGGCCCGCCAAAATCACGCGCGCCCGACGTTAAAAACGCAATCCGGTGGTGATCATCGCCGCATTGAACCCCAGCAACACCAACTCGGCAGCGACCGGCCCGTAGTGAGCGCCCACTGAGGGAATAATGACCGGCGCCACCCCAAAGCGGTTGAGCGGGATCTTGTCTTGATACTCGCCGTGATAGCCTTCCAGCAACCCGCCTGTCAGCTTGAAATACACCGGGTACGTGTCGCTGTCGAAGCGTTTACCGGCGTAGGCGTAGTACGAACGCTGGCGAAACGAGTTGCGAAATGTTGCCCCGCCCACCAGCCATCCAGAGCGGTCGTGGTACTCAAGGCCGATCAGATCCTGGTTGTTATTGTGCTCGGGGTCGGGCGAAAAGTGCTTGGTGTAGACGCTGGTTTGTACGTACCAAAAGTCTTTGTCTTTCTCTTGCGTGTCATCTTGCGCCATCGCGGCGCTGGCGTTGAGCAACATCAACAAGCCACAGATTCCTGATTTCTTCATGCGTGGACCTCTGTTGGCAGTTAGGCGTGCGCCTGTGGCGAGCCACTATAGAGACATTGGTGGCGGGGAACCTGAACCTGACCCGAACAGATCAACACAGACACACCTGAGCGTAGCGTTGGTTGACAGCGCTGACAGGCCATATATCTGGCGGCGCGAGTCATTTCTTTTTTAGTGCTATAAGATTTGGCACGCGATGTTGTTTAACTCATGCTGGCGCGTAAGGCCCATCCTCATTTGTTATGACTGTTATCGAATCTGCCTGTCTGACCCCTGCTTATCCCCCGCGACTTGACCTCGGGGCGCCGTTGACCCCCGAACAATTGCTGCGTTCTTTGCATGGCGCTATGGCGCGCCATAAAGGTGGCCCGGTGTGGCTGTTTGCTTATGGCTCACTGATCTGGCGACCCGAATGTGCAGCGGTCGAACGCGTGCGTGGCCGTGTGCACGGCTACCATCGCGGGCTGTATTTGTGGTCTCACGAACATCGCGGCACGCCGCAGTGGCCAGGCTTGGTCTTTGGGCTGGATCGCGGTGGTTCGTGCAGCGGCTTTGCCTATCGGCTGGCGGAAGAAAACCTCGATGCGGCACTTTATGCGCTGTGGTTGCGCGAAATGCCGGTGCCGTCCTATCGGCCACATTGGCTCACCTGCCGTCTTGAGGATGGCAGCCAGGTTCAGGCGTTGGGTTTTGTATTGGAGCGGCATTTGCCCAGCTATGCGGGCAACCTGCCAGATGACGTGTTGGACCAGGTACTGGCCAACGCCAGCGGGCGTTACGGCAGCACCCGCGATTACGTCGAGCAAACCGTAAGCGCCCTGCGTAGCCACGCCATGCCAGATCGAAACCTGGAGGCGCGGCTCAAGCGCTGCACAACGATCAAGCGTTAAGCATGACGCTCTTCGCTGGCTTCTTTTTTGTGGCGCAGGGTGGGAATCATGAACGCAATGGCCAACAGGCAAGCGCTGATGAGTAGCACGAAGCCACCATCCCAGCCGAAGTGGTCAACCAGATAGCCCATGGCTGCGCTGGCCGCTACCGAACCGCCCAGGTAACCGAACAGCCCGGTGAAGCCTGCTGCCGTACCGGCGGCCTTCTTGGGGGCCAGTTCCAGTGCCTGCAAACCGATCAGCATCACCGGCCCGTAGATCAGGAAGCCAATGGAGAACAGCGCGATCATGTCCACGGTCGGGTTGCCCGGCGGGTTGAGCCAGTACACCAGCGTCGCAACGGTCACCAGCGCCATGAACACAATGCCGGTCAGGCCGCGATTACCACGGAAGATCTTGTCCGACATCCAGCCGCACAGCAGCGTGCCTGGGATACCCGCCCACTCATAGAAGAAGTACGCCCACGACGTAGTATCCACGGTGAAATGCTTGGCTTCTTTCAGGTACGTCGGCGCCCAGTCGAGCACGCCGTAGCGCAGCAGATAAACGAACACGTTGGCCAGGGCGATGTACCACAGCATTTTGTTGCGCAGCACGTATTTGACGAAAATCTCTTTGGCGCTGAATTCGTCTTCGTGGCTTGCGTCGTAACCGACCGGGTAGTCGTTCTTGTATTGCTCAATCGGCGGCAAGCCGACTGACTGCGGGGTGTCGCGCATGGTCACAAAGGCAAACAGCGCCACCAGCAGCGCCACGGTGGCCGGTACGTAAAACGCTGCGTGCCAGTCGTTAAACCAGGCCATACCCAGCAAGAACAGCGGGCCAATCAGACCGCCGCCCACGTTGTGCGCCACGTTCCACACGGAGACCACACCGCCGCGTTCTTTCTGCGACCACCAGTGCACCATCGTGCGGCCACTGGGCGGCCAGCCCATGCCCTGCGCCCAGCCGTTGATGAACAGCAGGATGAACATCATGGTGACGCTGGACGTGGCCCAAGGTGCGAAACCGAAAATGAACATGACGGCCGCTGAAATCAGCAAACCAAAGGGCAGAAAGAACCTCGGGTTGGAGCGGTCGGACACCAGGCCCATGAGGAACTTCGACAGGCCGTAAGCGATGGCAATCGCCGACATGGCAAGGCCCAGTTGACCGCGGGTGTAGCCCTCGTCGATCAAGTACGGCATGGCCAGCGAGAAGTTTTTACGCAGCAGGTAATAGCCTGCGTAACCAAAAAAGATACCGGCGAAAATTTGCCATCGCAGGCGTCGATAAGTGCTGTCTATTTTTTCAGCAGGCAGCGGGGCCTGATGTGCGGCAGGTCGGAAAAAAGCAAACATTCAAGAGCTCCAAATTTCTTGTTATATCGGCGGGCCCGAACGTTACATTTTCGTTACCGAAAATGACAGGTCTTCTCATCTGAAACGAAAGGAAACAACTCACATGGCATGTTCACTTATGAACATGTCGCACAGGTATAAAACAACCCGCTGCCCAATACAGGTTTCAAATGTGGGAAATGCCCTGAAACCGGCAGATTAAGCCGCTGTTCTGATGTTTATAAGCGCAGTGCGAGCGGTTTGATCGGAAGCCTCCCACGAGAGGTTCGGAGCCTATGACCTGCAAGAATTAGCTACACATTTTTATTATTGACCGCTTCTGCGTGGACCTGGCGCATCAGCAAATGTGGGGCATGGCAATGAAGTGTTTAGTGGTGTGGGTCGGGTTACTCATGTGCTTAAACGCGGGTGCGGATACGTTTGTGCCATCGCTCATCTACCAGGTGAAGCCTCAATACCCCATTGAGTTGCAACGCATGGGTATGAGCGGCGTAGTCCGGGCGCACTTTAGGGTGAGCGCGCAGGGTTCGGTGGTTGATCCGAACATTCTTTACAGCACTCATCCGGCGTTTTCGAGCGCCACCCTTGATGTCATTCGTGAGTGGCGGTTTTCGAGCTGGCCGCTTGAGGGTGACAACCCCAAGCAGGTTGAGATGATCGCGTGGCTGGTGTTTAGTTTGGGTGAAGGGCGTGCAGCGGTGGGGGACATACGCACATTCGACCTTGGCGGTGCCACCTGCCTTCACCTCAATAATGAAATCGCCCAACACAGGCGGCGAAATATAAATGCACCGCTCAATCAACTCACCTTGTTTGTGGTCACTCAGAACCGGTTGATCGACTTGTATGTCGAGAAAAAGCTCTCTACCCAACAATTCTCGGACGCGATGTTTGATCTTTCACAGGGCATGATCAAAACCACACGCACCTGTCAGAAAAAAGTCAGTCGCCCGTTTGTGGAGGCATTGCCGCAGAGCGTGCAGGCGTTATTGGTGCCCAATACGCAGACCTGACACGGGTGCGCGCATTGGTCTCAATGGCCTACTTTTCTGTAAACACTGGCCGATAACAGTGGATAGGCCCGTGAGCAGCCCCGTATGCTTGCCCGCAAACCGTACAAAGGAGCGAATTGTGAAAGCGTGGATCATGTTGATGCTGGCCCTGTCCCTGCCGATGGCAGCAGTCGCCGAAGAAGCCAAAGAGGGTGACACCAAGGTCAGCTACATCAGCCTGAGCCCGCCATTTGTGGGTAATTACGGCCTGGATGGCAGCCCGAAACTCAAGGTGTACAAGGCGGATATTGCCCTGCGCGTGACGGGTGATGAAGCCGCCAAACTGGTCAAGGCCAACGATGCGCTGATCCGCAATCAGTTGGTGGGTTTGTTCACCCAGCAGACCAGCGAAACCCTGGGCAATGTCGAGAATAAGGAAAAACTGCGTCAGGAGGCCCTGAAGCAGATCCAGCAGGTGATGACGGATGAAACCGGCAAGCCGCAGATCGATGACTTGCTGTTCAACAATTTGATTGTTCAGTAAGCGCACGCTCTGTAGGCACTGAACGGGCCGTGAGCAGGCCCGGTGCCTACAGGGGTTGCGTTATGAGGCCAGGCTTTTGCGAAACCGGCTGAGCGCGATGGCGAAGAACAACAGCCCGATTGCCGTCAGTGCCAACACGTCAGGCCACACCACCTCGATGCCGGCACCACGAAACAGAATCGCTGCGCTCAAGCTTACAAAGTGAGTCGACGGCGAACACTGCATCACCCATTGCAGCCACTCAGGCATGCTGTCCAGCGGCGTACTGCCGCCCGAGAGCAAGAGCATGGGGATGATTACCGGGATCGCCAACAGTCCGAACTGGGGCGTTGAACGGGCCAGTGTCGCAAGAAATATCCCCAGCGCGGTGCTGGCAAACAGGTAAAGCGCCGTCACGCCCAGAAACAAAGCCAACGAACCCGCCAGCGGTACGCCCAGCGCCCATTTGACGATCACTTCCAGCGACACCCAGGTGCAGAGCACCACCACCAGCATGTTGCTCCAGATCTTGGCCAGCATGATTTCCAGCGCCGTGAGCGGCAGCACCAGCAAATGGTCGAGGGTGCCGTGTTCGCGCTCGCGCAGCAGCGCCGTACCGGTCAACACAATCGCCAGAATGGTGATGTTGTTGACGATCTGAATCACTGCCAAAAACCAGCCGCCCTCCAGGTTGGGGTTGAACAGCGCCCGCGCGCTGATCAATGCCGGGGTGTTGGCGGCCGCATTGGCCTGCCCGGTGTAGTTGAGCAATTCGCGCTGGAAGATCCGCCCGATATACCCCGCGCCCATGAACGCCTGGCTCATGGCCGTTGCATCCACGTTGACCTGTACACCCGGCTCACGCCCGGCTAACAGGTCAGCCTGAAAGTTGGCGGGCACGTTGATCACGAAGGTGTATTGGCCACCGTCCATCGACGCATCCAGCTGATCGTAGGGCAGAGCCTGTGGGGGTTTGAATTCGGGTGGCAGCAATGATTCGCTGAGTTTGCGTGACAGCGCGCTGTGGTCTTCATCGACAATCGCGACGCTGGCGTTGTGCACGCCAATGATCGAACCCGCCGCAGGCATGTAAATCGCAACGGTGAAGGCATAGAGCAAAAACAGCAGCAACACGCTGTCGTGCCGCAGGCTGGTGAGTTCTTTAAGGCCAAGGCGCAGGATATGCGAGAGCTTGTGCATCACACCTCCTGCTTCTTGAGCATGATCAAACTCAAACCGGTAAAGGCAGCGAAGAACCCCAGCAGCGCCAGGCATTGCGGCCACAGTTGGCGCACGTCCAAAGCCTTGGTGAAGGTGCCGACGGCGATGTCCAGAAAATGCCCGGCCGGGAACAGCATGCCCATCAGTGCGGCCGAACCGTCCAGCGAGGAGCGCGGCACAATCAGGCCCGAGAACTGAATCGTTGGCAGGCTGGTGATGATCATCGTGCCTAAAATGGCCGCGATTTGGGTGCGGGTGAAGGCAGAAATCAACAAGCCCATGCTGGTGGTCGCCAGCACGTATAGCAGCCCGCCGAGCGCCAGCGTCAAGCCGCTGCCTTTAAAGGGCACACCAAACAGCCAGCGGTTCATGGCCACCAACAACGCCAGGTTGACCAGGCTCACTGCCAGATACGGCGCCTGTTTACCCAGCAAGAACTCAAGCCGGGTCAGTGGTGTGGCGTAAAAGTTGGTGATGGAACCCAGTTCTTTTTCGCGCACGATGCCCAGCGCCGTGAGCATGGCCGGAATAAACGCCAGGATCAGCGCCATTACGCCAGGGCCAATGGCGTTGACGCTGACCACATCCTGGTTGTAGCGAAAACGGGTTTCGAGTTTGGCGCCAGCCTGTTTGTTTTGCCTCAAGCTGCTGAGGGCGGCCAGTTGCTCCAGGTTGGCCGTGTGCACGGCTTCGACATAGTTGCGGCTGGTTTCAGCGCGAAACGGCATGCCGCCATCCAGCCATGCAGCCACCGTGGGCTGGCGTCCGGCGTACAGGTCGCGGCCAAATCCGGGGGGGATTTCCAACGCAATTTTTATCTCCGAGCGTTGTAGGCGTTTATGCAGTTCGTCAGTGCTCTGGATCGGCGCATGCTCTTCGAAGTAGCGCGAACTGCGGAAGGCTTCGAGGTAAGCGCGGCTTTGCGGGCTTTGGTCCTGGTCATACACGGCGAACGCGAGGTTTTCCACGTCCAGCGAAATGCCGTATCCGAAGATCACCATCATGAACACCGCGCCCAACAAGGCGAAGGCCATGCGCACTTTGTCGCGCAACAGCTCTTTGGACTCGCGGCTGGCCACGGCAATCAAACGCGACAGGCTGAACCCGCTTTTGCTCGGCGGTGGTGGCGCGTTAACAGCCGGGCTTTGGGCTGACTCGGCGGTGGGCTGCGCGCTGGCGCCCTGTTCGTTTTGGGCCTGCTCCAGGCAGGTGACGAACGCGGCTTCCAGCGTCTCGCCCTTGAACTGTTGTTGCAGCGCATCGGGGGTGTCGCACGCCAACACCTTGCCGGCGTGCATCAGCGAAATGCGGTCGCAGCGCTGGGCTTCGTTCATGAAGTGGGTGGACAAAAAAATCGTCACGCCCTGATCCCGCGACAGTTCAATCAGCAACCGCCAGAAATCATCACGCGCTGCCGGGTCGACGCCGGAAGTCGGCTCATCTAGAATCAACACCTCGGGGCGATGCAGCACCGCGACCGCCAGCGATAAACGCTGGCGCAGGCCCAGTGGTAATTCGCCGGACTGCTGATCGGCGATTTCTGCAAGGTCGAAACGTGTGATCAGTTCCTCGATGCGCGCGCGGCTGTCTGCCTTGGGCAAGTCGAATAACTGTGCGTGCAGCACCAGGTTTTGGCGCACGCTCAACTCGCCGTACAGCGAGAAGCTTTGCGACATGAAACCCACGCGTTTGCGGGTGGCTAAATCTTTGGCGTCCACCGGGTTACCGAGCAACTTGGCGCTGCCTTCGGTGGCGGGCATCAGCCCGGTCAGGACTTTCATGGTGGTGGTTTTGCCACAGCCGTTGGAGCCGAGAAAACCGAAAATCTCCCCCCGGCCGATGGCAAAGCTGACCTTGTTTACGGCCGTGAAATCGCCAAATTTGAGGGTCAGGTCATGGGCTTCAATGGCGATGTCATTGTTGTCGTGAGTGCGCGGCGCAATGACCAGCGGTTCATTGCTGTGGCCCGTGTCGCCCTGATAGTGCGTGAACGCAGCGTCGAGTTTGCCAGTGGCGGTAACCCCTGCCAGTGCGGGGGTCAGCCCGGACGCAATCAATGTGCCGCGATCGAGCATCAAGCAGTGCTCGAACTGCTCGGCCTCCTCCATGTAGGCGGTGGCTACCAGCAAGGTCAGTTGAGGGCGCTGGCTGCGAACATCGTCGACCAACTCCCAAAAACGTCGGCGTGACAGCGGGTCGACGCCCGTGGTGGGTTCGTCGAGGATCAGCAAGTCGGGTTCGTGAATCAGCGCGCAGCACAACCCCAGTTTTTGCTTCATCCCGCCTGACAGCTTACCGGCCGGGCGTTCGGCAAAACGTTCGAGGTCAGTGGCCTTGAGCAGGTTGGCCATGCGCTGTTCGCAGTCGTCTTTGGACAGGCCGAACAGGGTGCCGAAAAAACGGATGTTTTCGCTGATCGACAACTCCGGGTACAGGTTGCCGCCCAAGCCCTGGGGCATAAAGGCAATCAGCGGGTAGAGCGTGTTGCGGTGGTGGCGGTCGTCAATCGGGCCGCCGAGCACCTCAAGGGCGCCGTGTTGCAGTTTTTTGACCCCTGCAATCAGGCCCAGCAAGCTGGATTTGCCTGCGCCATCCGGACCAATCAGCCCGCAACGCGTGCCTTTGGGCAGGCTGAACGTGATATCGCGCAGTGCCTGCTGCTTGCCATACCGGTGGCTGATGCCACTGGCGTTCAGCGCCAGGTCGCTCATTGCAGATTAGCCGGCCAGTCCACGTCGGCGGTTCGCACATACCCGGCGCCCGGCATGCCCGGTTTGGCTTGCGGCACGGCGCTGGGGTCGGTGAGGCGCAATTTGACGCGGAACACCAGTTTTTGACGCTCGTCGCGGGTTTCGACCTCTTTGGGGGTGAACTGTGACTTGGCCGCGACGAAGCTGATTTTGGCAGGCAATGCCTGATCGGGCAGGGCATCGAGCACGATCCGCGCCTGGGCGCCGACCGTCAGTTTGCCGACCACCGAGGCGGGCAGGTACAGGTTCATGTACTGGTCGCTGGGGTCGATCATCATAAATACGCGTCCGCCTGCGCCCAGCACTTCGCCGGGCTCGGCAAGGCGCAGTTGAATCACGCCGTCGATGGGCGCGCGCAGGCTGCTGTCATCTATTTCGCTGGTGAATTGCGCCACTTGCGCTTCGCTGGCGTGGATGGCGGCCCTGGCTGCAGCGACTTGGGCTTGCGCGGCGACCACGGCGGCGTTGCTGGTGTCAAAGCGCGCTTGTTGCTGATCCAGCAGTTGGCCGCTGGCAAATCCGCGCTGAGCCAGTTGGCGGAAGCGTTTGAGTTCTTGGCTGGCGAGCCGTTTTTCGCTTTGGCGCAACTGCACGTTGGCTTCATTGGCCGCCAGGGTTTGGCGGGCGCGCAACACTTCGGCTTCGGCCTGGTTGCGTGATGCTTCAAGGGTGCGGGTGTCCATGCGGGCCAGCAGTTGGCCTTTGGTCACACGGTCGCCTTCGTCCACGAGTACATCGGCGAGGCGCCCCGGGATCTTGGCGGCAATTTGTACTTCTGTGGACTCGAGTCGGCCGTTGCCCATGCTGATGCCTTCAGGGAGGCGGTCATGCTGGGATTTCCAGTAACCGAACCCGCCCGCTGCTACCAGCAGGATTGCCAAAGGAATAACGAAATAATGGGAAATACGGTGATTCTTCGACATGCCGACATCCTGTGTCACAGAGCGCTCTAGTTTGACGGTCTCACTGCCGTGGCGGTTTGATGCCAGTCAAAGGAAGGGCAAAGCGTAGACGCTTATATCGGATGTTGCCCGGTAAATCCTGTGCTCGCACCCCAAGGCTGCGAAGGGGCCCGCGGCCCGTCATTTTCGCAGCCATCGGCAGCGGCCACACGTTGGGGTATTACAACAACCCCATCACCACCGCCCACTGCTCATCGGTTACGGGCATCACGGAAAGACGGCTGCCTTTTTGTACCAGCGGCATTTCAGCCAGTGCGGTTTGTTGCTTCAGGTAGTCGAGTTTGATCACCCTGGCAAAAGTTTGCTCGTGCGCTACCTGCAATGCGCTCCACGGGTTTTTCTCGGCGCTGGCCTTGGGGTCGAAGTAATGGCTTTGCGGGTCGAGTGCCGTGGGGTCAGGATAAGCCGCTTCAATGATGCGCCCGATGCCGGCAATACCCGGTTGGGGGCAACTGGAGTGATAGAAAAAGAACAGATCGCCCACCGCCATCGACCGCATGAAGTTGCGCGCCTGATAGTTGCGTACGCCGTCCCAGCGCGCTTCGCCCATGCGCTGTAAATCTTTGATAGAGAACTCGTCAGGCTCGGACTTCATCAGCCAATAGGCCATTTTTCTTCTCCTGAAACACGGTGTGAAAGTTTTTCTTGAAACATTTTGTTAAACCGACAGCCGGTTGACGTCATCGTTTGCGTGTCTTAACAGGTTGTCGCAGAATGCCGGGATTTTAAGCTTGACGCTGCTGCACGGCCTATAACAAAAACCGTTGCTGTCATCGTGTTGATTTGCCTGAAGGGGGGCAATCGATGAAACGCAAACCGGATGTACTGTGGGTATTGGCTTTTTTGTTCGGTTTGGGCGTGGTTACAACGGGGTATGCGCAAAGTCTTTGGTCCAACTCGACCGATGCGCCGATTGAACTGGCTCAACAGCAAGTCCCACCTTTTAAGCGCTAAATTTTCGTGTGTTAAACAGTGTTCAGGCATCGCGCCGGTCGTGATGCCCTGGCGGTATGTGGGCGACGTACCACTGTTTGTCCGAGACGGTGCCTTGTAGCGGCACATCCCAACTGGCTTGCGTCAGGCCATCGACCTTTTGGCATTCGTGGGCCAGGCCCAGCAACGTTGGCTTGCGCCAGCATTGGCGCCGCGCCAGATACGCCAGGCTGCGGTCATAAAAGCCGCCGCCCATGCCCAGCCGTCCGCCTGTTGCATCAAACCCCACCAATGGCAACAACACCAGGTCGAGCGCCCAGACCTTGCGTTGCCGTGCGCGGTGAATACGCGGTTCGAGGATGCGAAAACGGTTGGGGATCAATGTTTCGTCGGGTGCGATGCGCTGGAACACCATTTTGGTCTTCGGCCAGGCACTGAGCACGGGCAGGTACACGGCCTTGCCCCGGCGCTGTGCTTCGCGCAGCAACAAGCGCGGATCGATTTCACCGTCAGTGGGCAGGTAGAGTGCGATGTGTTTGGCGCGGCGAAACAGCGGATGCTGTGCCAGTTGTCGATACAGGCCACGGGCTGCCAGGCGTTGCGCGCAGGGCGAAAGTTCGCGGCGGGCATTGCGCAACAGTCGGCGAAGTTGCGGGCGGGTAGGCGGCGCAGGTTCGGTCATGGTGGCGTGCTGTTCAAGGTCGAGTCACCGGACGGTCAACTCGTTAAAGCCAATGCCAGCACAAAGCTGGCATTGCGCTAAGAAATCAGGCTCCCCGACGTACCGCTGTCGGCTTGGCCCTTGAACCCGAAAGTTCAAGGTGGAAGTTGCAGTAGACCTTAAGGCTTTCCGTCGAGCGGACATGCACACCGGTCCAACGTGCAAGCTCCAGGGTAGTGCGAATCGGCTCAGGGACATCGCTAACTGGCGAATACTCCAGGGAGTGGCGCGAGTATACCCCAAAGAAACCTTTTGAATCAGCTCTGACGTTCGTTCGGATCAGTGGCAAGCACCAGATCGACCCGCTCAAGCAGGTCGCGCACCTGTTCACGGGTGGAGCTGCTGGTCTGAACTTCGGCGATCTCCTGCTTGTGCAGCAGATCGTGGGTGATATTGAGGGCGGCCATCACGGCGATACGATCGGCACCAATCACTTTGCCGCTGCTGCGAATTTCGCGCATCTTGCCGTCCAGATAACGGGCCGCGCTCACCAGGTTGGTGCGCTCTTCCTGGGGGCACATGATCGAATACTCTTTATCGAGGATGTGCACAGTGACGCTATTGCTTGAACTCATGAGTCTTGCTCCAGGGCTTTGAGGCGCGAAATCATCGATTCGACCTTGTGTCGGGCGATTTCGTTTTTTTCAATGAGGTGCGCGCGTTCCTCGCGCCAAGTCTTTTCTTGAGCTAGTAAGAGTCCGTTTTGACTTTTAAGTTGCTCGACCCGGCCAATCAGGAGTTCGAGTCTAGCCATCAGTTCATGCAGGTCGGTGTCTTCCATTGTGTCCTACTGTGTATTTTCTGATGGATGGTCACCATCAGGCGCTTTGACGCCTCGATGGTCTGGCTCGCCTGCCGATGCTAGGATACAAGGCCTCCATTCTAGACATAGCGCCGCTTGGCGCCTAGCTGACCATGCCTATTCAGAACTCCCCGTATCACGCTTTTGTAACCCTGCTGACTAACAGCGGCCATGAAGTTTCGCCTGCTGAACTGCACGGCCACCTGTTGGGCCGCAGTTGTGCCGGCGCAGGCTTTGACGCCGACGGCTGGTTGGCCGAAGCCGCCGAACTGCTGGCAGGCGAGCCACAAGACAACGTACGCAATGCCTTGATCGGATTGCAAGAGATGGTCAAAGGCGAACTGACCAGCGAGGACATGACCGTCGTGCTGTTGCTGCCGACCGACGATGCGCCGCTGGCCGACCGTGCTGCTGCCTTGGGCCAGTGGTGCCAAGGCTTCCTGTCCGGTTTCGGCCTGACCCGCCGTGCCTATTCGTTGAGCGATGAAGCCAATGAAGTGCTGCGCGACCTGGCCGCCATCGCCCAGGTGCAAGATGCCCTGGAAGAGTCCGAAGACGGTGAAAGCGACTATATGGAAGTGATGGAATACCTGCGCGTCGCGCCGCTGCTGCTGTTCACCGAAACCAAAAAAACGGCTGAGCCTGCTCCAGCCAAGCCTTCGTTGCACTGATCGACCGCCAAGAGGAAACCCGTCTGCCCATGATCCATATCCCGAAATCGGAATACGCACGTCGCCGCAAGGCGCTCATGGCGCAGATGGAGCCCAACAGCATCGCGATATTACCTGCGGCGCCGGTGGCGATTCGCAATCGAGATGTTGAGTACGTGTACCGTCAGGAAAGCAATTTTCAGTACCTGAGCGGTTTTCCTGAGCCTGAGGCCGTGATTGTGTTGATCCCGGGCCGGGCTCATGGCCAATACGTGCTGTTTTGCCGTGAGCGCAACCCGGAGCGCGAGCTGTGGGACGGATTGCGCGCAGGGCAAGAAGGCGCCATACGTGACTTTGGCGCTGACGACGCGTTCCCGATTACCGACATCGACGACATCCTGCCGGGCCTGATTGAAGGTCGCGAGCGGGTGTATTCGGCGATGGGCAGCAACCCCGAATTCGACCGCCACTTGATGGAGTGGATCAACACCATTCGCTCCAAGGCCAGCCTGGGTGCGCAACCGCCCAACGAATTCGTTGCTCTGGATCATCTGCTGCATGACATGCGCCTGTATAAATCGGCGGCAGAAATCAAAGTCATGCGCCACGCGGCGCAAATTTCGGCCCGTGCGCATGTCCGTGCCATGCAAGCCAGCCGTGCAGGCTTGCATGAGTACAGCCTTGAAGCCGAGCTGGATTACGAGTTTCGTAAAAGCGGCGCGAAAATGCCGGCCTATGGCTCAATCGTCGCGTCGGGTGACAACAGCTGCATTCTTCACTATCAGCAGAACGATGCCGTGCTTAAAGACGGCGATCTGGTCTTGATTGATGCGGGCTGTGAGATCGACTGCTACGCCAGTGACATCAGCCGAACGTTCCCTGTAAGCGGGAAATTTTCGCCAGAGCAAAAAGCAATTTACGAATTGGTGTTGGCTTCGCAAGAAGCAGCGTTTGCCGATATTGCGCCCAACAAGCACTGGAACCAGGCGCACGAGGCCACGGTCCGGGTGATCACGGCAGGTCTGGTTGATTTGGGCTTGTTGCAGGGCGAGGTGGATGAGCTGATTGCCAGCGAGGCCTATAAAGCGTTTTACATGCACCGCGCCGGTCATTGGCTGGGGCTGGATGTGCATGATGTGGGTGAATACAAGGTCGGTGGAGAGTGGCGCGTGCTGGAAGCAGGCATGACCCTCACTGTTGAGCCCGGTATTTACATCAGCCCGAACAATCTGAATGTCGCCAAAAAATGGCGCGGCATTGGTGTGCGGATCGAGGACGACGTAGTGGTCACCAAACATGGCTGTGACATTCTGACCGGCGACGTGCCCAAAACCGTCGCTGACATCGAAGCCTTGATGGCAGCGGCAAAGGCGCGCGTGGCATGAGTCGCACCCACCTGGCAATCATTGGTGGCGGCCTGGTAGGCGCAAGCCTTGCGCTGGCGTTGCAAGCCGGGGCCAAGGCGCGGGGCTGGAAGATCGTCCTGATCGAGCCTTTTGCCCCCGGCAACAGCTACCAGCCGAGCTACGACGCCCGCTCGTCTGCGCTGAGCTACGGCGCGCGGCAAATTTATGAGCGGCTGGGGCTGTGGCAGTCCATCGCTCCCCGTGCCGAGCCGATCAAGGATATTCACGTTTCCGACCGTGGTCGTTTCTCCACCGCACGGTTGTCAGCCCTTGAAGAAGGTGTGCCTGCGCTGGGTTATGTGGTCGAAAACGCCTGGTTGGGCCAGTGCTTGTGGAAGGGCCTGGACCCGGACGTGATCAGTTGGCGCTGCCCGGCCGAAGTGACCCGCATGCAGCCCCTCGAAGACGGCTACCGTCTGACCTTGAACGATGAAACCACGCTGGACTGCGACCTGGCGGTACTGGCCGACGGCGGTCGTTCGGGGCTGCGCGAGCAGTTGGGCATTCATGTCAGCAAGCGCCCTTATGACCAAAGCGCGTTGATCGCCAACATCACCCCCAGCCAAGCCCACGGCGGCATGGCCTTCGAGCGTTTCACCGAAGAAGGGCCGATGGCATTGCTGCCGTTGCCCGAAAACCGCTGTGCGCTGGTCTGGACCCGGCTAGGTATGGATGCCGAGCGTCTGGCAGCGCTGGATGAACGCAGCTTCCTCAGCGAGTTGCAGGGCGTGTTTGGCTATCGCCTGGGCACCCTCAAACAGGTGGGGGCGCGCCATTTGTACCCGCTCACGTTGATCGAGGCGCAAGAGCAAGTACGCCCGCACCTTGCGGTGCTCGGCAACGCTGCGCACAGCCTGCACCCGATTGCCGGGCAGGGTTTTAACTTGTCGTTGCGGGACGCGGACGCCTTGGCCCGGACGCTGTTGGCGAGTGATGAAAAACTCGGCGACTTCGCCACCTTGTTGAGTTATCAACAGCGCCAAACACTCGATCAGCAACTGACCATAGGCTTCTCGGATCAGGTAACACGCCTGTTTGGCAGCGATCAGACCCTGATTTCGTTGGGTCGTAACCTTGGCTTGCTGGGCCTTGATCTGCTACCACCGGCCAAGCGCTGGTTTGCCCGTCAGGCGATGGGGCTGGGCACTCGCGCAGACAGTTGATGACGACCGGGGCGAATACGTCCCGTGTCGGTCCATTTTTATTCAGGTGCGGCGAATGCTGCTCACGAGACAGGCTTAAAGCATGGAAATGCGCGCAGATGTGCTGATTGTTGGGGCCGGAATGGTCGGAAGCGCCTTGGCGCTGGCGCTCAAAGACAGCGGTTTGAAAATCGTGCTGCTCGACGGCGGGCCGCTGAGCGTCAAACCGTTTAGCGGTGACGACGCCTTCGAGCCTCGGGTCAGCGCCTTGTCGGCGGCCAGCCAGCGCATTTTGCAACGCCTTGGTGCATGGGACGGCATTGTCGCTCGCCGTGTCAGCCCGTATTCGCACATGCACGTGTGGGACGGCAGCGGCACCGGTCAGATCCACTTCTCGGCCGCCAGTGTGCACGCTGAAGTGCTGGGCCATATCGTCGAAAACCGCGTGGTGCAAGACGCCTTGCTCGACAGCTTGCAGGGCGTGGACATTGAATTGCTGGCCAATGCCCGTCTTGAGCAAATGCGCCGCTCTGGCGATGACTGGCTGCTGACCCTGGCCGATGGCCGCACCCTGCGTGCGCCCTTAGTGATTGCCGCCGACGGCGCCAACTCGGCCGTGCGACGTCTGACCGGTTGCCAGACCCGCGAATGGGACTACATGCATCACGCCATTGTCGCCAGCGTGCGTTGCGCTCAACCGCATCAGCAGACCGCCTGGCAACGCTTCACCGATCACGGCCCACTGGCGTTTTTGCCCTTGCAGCGTGACGGCCAGCAAGACTGGTGCTCAATCGTGTGGTCCACCACCCCCGAACAAGCGCAACACTTGATGGCACTGGAGGATGACGCGTTCTGCCGCGAACTGGCGTTGGCGTTTGAAGGGCGTCTGGGCCCTGTATTGAGCGCCGATTCACGGGTTTGCGTGCCGCTGCGTCAACGGCATGCCAAACGCTACGTGGCTGAGGGGCTGGCGCTGATTGGCGATGCGGCCCACACCATTCATCCGTTGGCCGGGCAGGGCGTCAACCTGGGCTTCCTTGACGCAGCAGTGCTGGCGCAGGTGATCTTGCACGCGGTTGACCGTGGTGAGCGGTTGGCGGATGTCAAAGTGCTGAGCCGTTTCGAGCGGCGTCGCATGCCTCACAATCTGGCACTCATGGCCGCCATGGAAGGTTTCCAGCGGTTGTTTCAGGCCGACTCGTTAAGCGCCCGGCTGCTGCGCAACAGCGGCTTGAAATGGGTGAATCAGATGCCCGAAGCCAAAGCCGTGTTCGTGCGTCAGGCGCTGGGCCTCACCGGCGATTTGCCACCGTTGGCCAAGGCTTGAATTTCTGTCGCCGCGGCCACAGGCTGCGATGGGTTGCGCAGCGACCCCGTTCTTTAAAAGCGAAGGCCCTGAGGTCCTTATCGCAGCCTGCGGCAGCGGCTACAGAGGCCTTCTGCAACATCTGGTAACGCCTCAGGGGCGAGTTAGGTTGAGATGGCAAATGTGATTCACTACCATTTACGCCCGATTCGCATTGAGAGAGACCGCCCCTCATGTTGGCACCCAAGCGTCTACTGACTGCCCTGGCCCTCACCGTTTTTGCCAGCGGTGTTTCTGCTGCCGATGAAGTGGTGGTGTACTCCTCGCGTATCGACGAGCTGATCAAGCCGGTATTTGACGCCTACACCGCCAAAACCGGGGTTAAGGTCAAGTTCATCACCGACAAGGAAGCGCCGCTGATGCAGCGCATCAAGGCTGAGGGTCAAAATGCCACCGCCGACCTGCTGCTCACGGTCGATGCCGGCAACCTGTGGCAAGCCGAGCAGATGGGCATCCTGCAAGCGTTCACTTCGCCGGTTATCGACAAAAACATCCCCCCTCAATACCGCTCCTCGTCCCACGAATGGACGGGTTTGAGCCTGCGCGCCCGGACCATCGCTTATTCCACCGACCGGGTTAAGCCCGAAGAACTGTCGACCTACGAGGCATTGGCTGACAAAAACTGGGAAGGCCGCCTGTGCCTGCGCACGGCCAAGAAGGTGTATAACCAGTCGCTGACCGCCACCATGATTGAGGTGAACGGTCCTGAAAAAACCGAAGAAATCCTCAAGGGTTGGGTCAACAACCTGTCTACCGACGTGTTCTCGGATGACATTGCGGTGTTGGAAGCAATCAATGCCGGGCAGTGCGACGTGGGCATCGTTAACACTTACTACTACGGCCGTTTGCACAAGCAGAAGCCGGATCTGGCGGTGAAGTTGTTTTGGCCCAATCAAGCCGACCGCGGTGTTCACGTTAACCTGTCGGGCATTGGCCTGACCAAATACGCGCCGCACCCAGAAGCGGCCAAAGCGTTGGTTGAATGGATGACCACACCTGAGGCGCAGTCGATTTTTGCGGGCACTAACCAAGAGTTCCCGGCTAACCCGAGCGTGCCGCCTTCTGCCGAAGTGGCCAGTTGGGGTGAGTTCAAGGCTGATGCCTTACCGGTTGAAGTGGCAGGCAAGCGCCAGGCCGAAGCGATCCGCATGATGGACCGTGCTGGCTGGAATTGATGTGCGTGTGAAGTGAGGCAAACCCTCAAGCCCTCTCCCCACCCCTCTCCCTGCGGGAGAGGGGCTTTTTGGTTCTGTTGAAAGACTCTTCGCACTTCGTGTAGCTACGCAACATACAATCCCTCGCCTTGCCCACCTTTCGAGAGTTTTTCGTGGCCCATCCTGCCCAACGTCGCTGGTACCCGCTGGTATTCACCATTGCCGCTCTGGTACTGCTGCCCTTGAGCGTCTTGTTGCTGTCATGGCAAAGCCTGGACACCCAGATCTGGAGCCATCTGTGGGACACACAAATGCCGCGGCTGCTGGGCAACACGCTCACATTGATTGTCGGGGTGGGCATCGGGGTCACGCTGCTCGGGGTCAGCCTGGCATGGCTCACCAGCCTGTGTGAATTCCCCGGTAGGCGCTGGCTGGACTGGGCCTTGATGCTGCCGTTTGCGATTCCGGCCTACGTGCTGGCGTTTGTATTCGTCGGTTTGCTGGATTTCGCCGGGCCGGTGCAGACGCTGCTACGCGAGTGGTTTGGCATGGGGTTGCGATTGCCCCGCGTGCGCTCTACCGGTGGCGTGATCATTGTGTTGATTCTGGTGTTTTACCCGTATGTCTATTTGCTGGCGCGAACGGCGTTTCTGGCGCAGGGCAAAGGCTTGATGGAAGCCGCACGGGTATTGGGCCAAAGCCCGTGGCAGGCATTCTGGCGAGTGGCATTGCCGATGGCCCGCCCGGCGATTGGTGCCGGTGTGGCGCTGGCGCTGATGGAAACCCTGGCCGATTTCGGCGCAGTGTCGGTGTTCAATTTCGACACCTTTACCACGGCTATTTATAAGACCTGGTATGGCTTTTTCAGCCTGTCCACCGCTGCGCAATTGGCCAGTTTGCTGTTGTTGGTGGTGATGCTGGTGCTCTACGGCGAGCGTCGTGCCCGGGGCGCCAACCGCGCCAGCAATGAGCGCCCGCGCACCCAGGCCTTATATGCCCTCAAAGGTCCCAAGGCCTGGCTGGCCAGCGGTTGGTGCGCACTGGTGTTTGCCTGCGCGTTCGTGATCCCGATGCTGCAACTGGTGGTGTGGTTCTGGCAGCGCGGGCGTTTTGATCTCGATGAGCGCTACACCGGCCTCATCCTGCACACCTTGTACTTGGGCAGCATGGCGGCGTTGATCACCGTGAGCGTGGCGCTGGTTTTGGCGTTTGCCCGACGTCAGGCGCCCACGCAGGCCATTCGCGCCGGGGTCAGCCTGGCGAATCTGGGCTACGCCTTGCCGGGTTCAGTGTTGGCCGTATCGATCATGTTGGCGTTCAGTTACCTGGACCGCGAACTGGTCATTCCTCTGTCAGGCTGGTTGGGCGGGGCAGGCAAGCCGCTGCTACTGGGCAGCCTGTCGGCCTTGCTGATGGCGTATCTGGTGCGATTTATCGCAGTGGCCTATGGCCCGCTCGAAAACAGTCTGGCGCGTATTCGACCGTCCTTGCCTGAAGCAGCTCGCAGTTTGGGGGTGAGTGGCCCGCGACTGTTTTTCAAAGTGTATCTGCCGTTATTGCTGCCGGGCACGCTGAGTGCTGCGCTATTGGTCTTTGTCGATGTGCTCAAGGAAATGCCCGCCACCCTTCTAATGCGGCCCTTTGGTTGGGACACGCTGGCTGTTCGCATCTTCGAAATGACCAGTGAAGGCGAGTGGGCACGGGCTTCTTTGCCCGCACTGACGTTGGTCCTGGTGGGTTTGTTGCCGGTCATCGGGTTGATCCGACGCTCTGCCCATCGCATCGGCTAGGTGCCAGCCTCCCGGCATGCGGCTACAATGCGCGGCATTCGGTGCGGTCTGTCAATCAGGCCAGGTTCCCTGCGCAGCGTAAGAAAGCTACGTTATGTAGTTTGAAGCGCTCTGCACGCCTGTCCGCACCTTCGCCAAGCCCGGAAGGAGGAACCCATGGGACAGCGTACGCCTTTGTATGACCTGCATCTCGCCCTTGGCGCGAAGATGGTCGATTTTGGCGGTTGGGATATGCCTTTGCATTACGGCTCGCAAGTTGAGGAGCACCACGAGGTGCGCCAGGACTGCGGCGTATTTGATGTCTCGCATATGACCGTGATTGACGTCACTGGGGTTCAGGCCAAGGAATGGTTACAGCGCTTGCTGGCCAACGACGTCGAACGACTGAATACCCCGGGCCGTGCGCTATACAGCGCCATGCTCAATGAGAAAGGCGGCGTGGTCGACGATATGATCGTCTACCTGATGGACGCCGGTTACCGCCTGATCGTCAACGCGGCCACCCGTGAACAGGATTTGGCCTGGATGACGACCCAGTCCCAAGGGTATGACGTGCAACTGCAAGAGCGCGCCGAACTTGCCTTGTTGGCGATCCAGGGCCCGCAGGCACGGCATAAAGTGGCCGAGCTGGTGAGCCAGGCGCGCAGTCAACTTATTGCGCAGCTCAAGCCCTTTGAAGGGCAGAGCAATGGCGACTGGTTTATTGCTCGCACCGGGTACACCGGTGAGGACGGCCTGGAAATCCTGCTCCCCGCCGAGCAGGCTCCCGGTTTTTTCAACGATTTGGTGGGTGCAGGTATTTCTCCCATCGGTTTAGGGGCGCGTGACACCTTGCGCCTGGAAGCCGGCATGAACCTCTATGGGCAAGATATTCACCTCTCTGTCTCGCCACTTTGCGCCAACATGGCCTGGACCATTGCTTGGGAACCCGCCTCGCGCCGGTTCATCGGTCGTGAAGCGCTGGAGGCTGAAAAAGCGGCGGGCATGCAACTCAAACTGGTGGGTTTGGTGCTGGAGGAACGAGGTGTCCTACGCGCACATCAGGTCGTTCGTATCGCTGGTGTTGGCGAAGGGGAGATAACCAGTGGTAGTTTCTCTCCTACGCTTAGCAAATCGATTGCTCTGGCGCGTGTTCCGATGGCCACGGCTGATCGTGCGGAAGTCGAAATACGTGGCAAGTGGTATCCGGTTCGCGTGGTGAAACCCACGTTTGTTCGTCTGGGCAAAGCCTTGATCTAACGTTTACTGGCAGGCTGGCGCCGTACGGGAGCCGCTGACATTTCTTCTTGAGGACATTGAATATGAGCACTATCCCCGCTGAACTGCGCTTCGCTGAAAGTCACGAGTGGGCGCGCCTGGAAGCTGATGGCACCGTCACGGTCGGTATCAGCGACCACGCTCAGGAAGCCTTGGGGGATGTGGTCTTTGTTGAGTTGGCCGAAGTCGGCAAAGTGTTTGCGGCGGGCGATACGGCGGGTGTGGTGGAGTCGGTAAAAGCGGCCTCGGATATCTACTCCCCAGTGTCTGGCGAAGTCATTGCAGTTAATGAAGCGTTGGCCGACAGCCCTGAACAGGTAAACAGCGAGCCCTACGACAGCTGGATTTTCAAACTCAAGCCGAGCAATACCGCCGAGCTGGATAAATTGCTGGATGCCGCAGGCTACAAAGCCGCCATCGGCGAGTAACCCGTAAAACCTGCAGGCGCGAGCGTTAACTCGCGTCTGCATGGCCCGGCTATCATTTATTGGGCCTTGAGCACCGCTTTCACTGCCTCAACCGAGCGCTGCACATCAGCTTTGGTCATTGCTGTAAACATGGGCAACGACACGATCAAGCGACCTACGCGCTCTGCAATCGGCAGCATGCCTTCCTTGAAACCCCGCGCACGATACAAACTCAGCAAGTGAATTGAGGGGTAGTGATAGCCCACACCCACGCCGAGTGCCTGCATGTCTTTCATGAAGGTGGCCCGTGCTGGCTGGCCATCTTCACGCTCTGGCAACACCAGTTGGAACAGATGCCAGTTGGTATTGTTGAAATCAGCCACGGGCAGTTGAACGCCATACTCGGCCTCAAAATCAGGCCCAAAGCATTCGAAATAGTGCTTGGCCAGTTCACGGCGATGCGCAGTGATTGCTTGGATATGCGCGAACTGCCCCAAACCTATGGCCGCTGCGATGTCAGTCATGTTGAACTTGCCGCCCAATACATCAACATCCAGCCCGTCATAACCGGTGCGGGTAACGCCTTGCAGGCGATATTTTTCGGCCAGGCGCGCTTCCTCCTCGTTGTTCAGTACCAGGCAGCCGCCCTCGGATGAGGTGATGTTCTTGTTGGCCTGGAAGCTGAACGAAACAAAGTCGCCACGGGCGCCGATGCGTTCGCCATTCCAGCTCGACCCGAGGGCTTGTGCTGCATCTTCGACCACCCGCAGATTGTGCTTTTTGGCCAGTGCATACAGCGCGTCCATGTCCACCGGCAAACCTGACAGGTAGACCGGAATGATTGCTTTGGTACGCGGCGTGATGGCGGCTTCGACTTTTTTCAGATCAATGTTGCGGGTGATCGGATCTATGTCGGCAAACACCGGAGTGGCGCCCACTTCGATAATCACGTTGGCGGTCGCCACCCATGAAATCGGGGTGGTGATGACCTCATCGCCCGGCCCAATGCCTGCAATGCGCAGGGCGATTTCCATGGTGCAGGTGCCCGAGTTGAACGTGCGCACAGGGCGCCCGCCCAGGTATTGCGAGAGTTGCTCTTCGAAGGCTTGCACCTTTGGCCCGCTGGTAATCCAGCCCGAGCGCAACACGTCGCCCACGGCCGCAATAGTGGCTTCATCGATGGTTGGTTTGGAAAACGGCAGGAAAGGCAGCGAGCTCATAGAGGCGTGACGTCCGATGTGAGTGGGTTGTGAGTGACCATAGAGCAATAGCACATGGCACAAATCATACCCAGAGGATGGCTCACATCAGGTGAAATTTCTGTATGGGGGCTGAATGAAACACAGCATGTTGCGTCGTCGCGGCCGCTGGTTGCGACCTGTTACCAGGCGCTCGCAGCCAGCGGCAGCAACGACACGGGTGTTTATTCAGCGGTCGCGTTTTTGGCCAGGATGGCGTTGGCCAAGTCCATGTCGCTGACCTTCAGGTTCGGATTGTCCGCGCGTACTTGCTGCATGGCGGACTCCAGATACGGGCCACGGATCGCGCCATTGCTGGCCACGAAACTCCCCGCATCGTCTTGAGCGGCAATGACTTTGCGGTCCTTTTTGAAGGTCAGATACGTGGAACCGGTGGTTGCACCGGAAGACAGCACGTTGCGCCAGAAGCTGTCAGCCATTGCAGAGCCAACAGGCAGGGTCAACAGCGCGGCGGCGACTACAGCATATTTGAGACGCATGATGGGTGACTCCGAATAAGTGATCTGTACGATTTGATGCGGGTTATAGCAGTCTAGTTCCGCGAGGGCACTTAACGATGCAACATTTAGTCATTAATGCGGCATCAGACGTGCGGCGTGACCCTGAATGCTTCTTCCAGTGTGGTGGTGCCAGCGGCGACTTGATACGCGCCCGCCAGCCTCAAGTGGCGCATGCCTTCGTCACAGGCAATGCGCCGCAGCTGATTTAAATCGGTGTCTGGCGTGATCAATGCCTTGAGCTTTTCACTCATCAGCATGATTTCGTAAATGCCGCCTCGCCCGCTGTAACCGGTCTGTCGGCAGTGCGCGCAACCCCTTGCACGGTAGAGGCTCAAAGGGGCCGGGCAGGTCGGGGCGAAGTGTTGCCAGTCACTTAACGACAGTGGCTGAGGGGTCTTGCATTCGGCACACAGCGTGCGCACCAGTCGCTGTGCCATAACACCCAGTAACGTGGCTTTGATCAGGTAGGGCGCTATACCCAATTCTTGTAGGCGACTGATGGCGCTGGGCGCATCGTTGGTGTGCAGTGTGGAGAGCACCAGGTGCCCGGTGAGTGCCGCTTGAATCGCCATTTCGGCGGTTTCAAGATCGCGTATTTCGCCCAGCATGATGATGTCCGGGTCTTGGCGCAGCAGGGCGCGAACGCCACTGGCAAAAGTCAGGTCGATGCCGGGTTGCACCTGCATTTGATTGAACGCGGGCTCAATCATCTCGATAGGGTCTTCGAGGGTGCACAGGTTGACGCCAGGCGTGGCCAGTTGTTTGAGCGTTGCATACAGCGTGCTGGTTTTGCCTGAACCTGTGGGGCCGGTGATCAAAATGATGCCGCTGGGCTGGGCGGTCATGTGTTGCCAGCGCTGCATGTCTTGCACGCTGAAGCCGAGCTGATCGAAACGCTTTAGCACCACTTGCGGGTCAAAAATACGCAGCACTATTTTTTCGCCAAACACGGTGGGCAACGTGGCGAGCCGCAGCTCCACGTCAGTGCCTGTCGGGGTTTGGGTGTTGATTCGGCCGTCCTGCGGCTTGCGTTTTTCGGCGACATTCATCCGGCCCAGGCTTTTGAGGCGGCTGACAATCGCTGTCGTGACCTGTGCCGGGAAGTGATAAACGTTATGCAACACGCCATCAATGCGAAAGCGCACACCGCCTTGTTCGCGACGCGGCTCGATGTGGATATCACTGGCACGCTGTTCAAACGCGTACTGAAACAACCAGTCAACGATATTGACGATATGAGCATCGTTGGCATCGTGTTCCTGGCTGTTGCTCTCTGTATCGGGCGACGGTTTGAGGGGCAACGCTTTGTACGTTTTTTGATCATTGAGCGTTGCGCCCGTCACTGATTTGGCCAGTTTGTATAACTCAGAGCCCAGCCGCGCGATCTCCAGAGGGTTGGCAATCACCCGTTTTATGGGCCGCTTGAGAACCTGGCGCAGATCGGCTTCCCAACTGCCGACATCGGGCTGTGCGCTGGCGATGGTGATGGCGTCGCGGTCCGCCGCAATCACCAGTATTTGATGGCGCTGGGCAAACGCGAACGACATCAACCCGGTCACGCTGGCAACATCAATGTTCAGCGGGTCAATGCGCACGTACGGTTGCCCGTAGTGCCGGGCAAGCCAGGCCGTCAGGGTTTCAAGGGTCAAGGTTTTTCCGGGCCGGCTGAGGTCGGCAAACTGTTGCGCCGCCAGGAAAATCAATGGATGTACGCCGTTGTTGGGAGCCGCCCGATAACGCTTCAGGGCCTGGTCGGCGTGTGTTGGCGTGATGAGGCCGTGGGCCAGCAGCCCCGGCAGCAACGGTTCGAGATCAAGCGGGCGATCGGGCGTACACGTGGTCTGCATAAATACTCCTTGTACTGCACAGGCACAGACAGATCCTTGTCTGGCCAGGTACGCCAAAGCCTAGCCGCGCCTTGAGCGCTCGAGCTCGCCAATAGTTGCGAGCTATTGCGAACACGCCAGCACAGGCGTAGTGCGGCCTTGCACCTGATACAGCTCCAGATCGCAGACACTCACCAGGTTGCGCAGTTTTTCGCCAATCACTTGAGCGCGGTGCCAGCTTTGCTCATTGCTGACGATTTCGATGCGCAGCAGGTCGTCGTCGCGCATGACTTCCACCTGCTGCGGAATCAATTGCTGCAAGGCAAACAGGTTGAGTGTGCGGCACAGCACGTCCGCTTCGGCCTCGGCCACAATGCAAAAACGCACGGTGCACGGCGTGGCATTCGCGGCCCACACGTCGGCACGTGGCGAGGGGGATACGGCGTTGAGAGATGGCATGCAATGACTCCAGATTTGGCTGGAGAAATAATCACATGCGCGGTCAGAAATTATTTATCTATGATGATCAACGTTTGATCGAAAAAGACTTAAACAATTCATTGCTGGTCAATAATCAGGAATTTTTATGCAAGGCGATTTGGACGCTTACGACCGACGAATTTTGGCCCTGCTGCAAGAGGACGCTTCGCTGTCCAGCGCACAGATCGCTGAGAAGGTCGGTTTATCGCAGTCACCGTGCTGGCGTCGGATTCAACGGATGAAAGATGAAGGCATTATTCGTGGGCAGGTGACGTTATTGGATCGCAAGAAAATCGGCCTGAACACGCAAATATTTGCCGAAATCAAACTCAACGCCCACGGGCGTTCCAACTTCACCGAGTTCACTGACGCGATTCGTGGTTTCCCCGAGGTGCTGGAGTGCTACGTGTTGATGGGCGCGGTGGATTTTTTGTTGCGTATCGTGACCTCGGACATCGAGGCCTATGAGCGCTTCTTTTTCGAAAAACTGTCGATGGTGCCGGGCATTCAGGAAGTGAACTCGATTGTCGCGCTTTCTGAAATCAAATCGACTACGTGCCTGCCGGTGTAAGGCGCTGAAACAAAAACGGCCTTCACAAGGAAGGCCGTTGGTGTGCTGTCAGTGAACAAACAGCGCAATCAAGATGATGATCGGGATGGGAATGCCGAGGAACAGCAGCAGTAATGAGCGCATTTTTATTCTCCTGAGTTAACGGACAACCGTGGTGGTCGTGGTGTGGTCGATATAAGTCACCGCGTCGCGGCGACGACCGCCGAAGGTGGCGCACAGGCTGGCAAAGAACGCACCGATCAACAGCGTGATGAACATCCACAAGGTGGTCCAGGCAGCAACTTTTGCAGCGGTGTCAGCGGCTTCCTTGGCTTTGACCTTGGCCTCTTCAATCGCTTGATGGGCTTTGGCGTAAACCTGATCAACCCGTTGCTCGGCTTCTGCCTGAGTGAGGTTGGTACGTTGGGCGACGATTTGCGCCAGATAGGTACGGTCGTCTGCGCTCAGTTGGCCATCATTGCCCAAGCTGCGTACGAAGATGCGGGTGACGATGCCGTGTGCAGCGTCTTCGCTGACAGCGGTGCCGCGATCATCGCGAAACAGCGTGTCGATAAAGTAATCCGAGCTGTTGCCCGAACCGTTGTTCGCGCTGCTACCTGCCGCACTCCCGGCTGCGCTGCTCATTGCAGTTGCCGCACCGGATGCAACACTGGCCCCGGCTTGCACGCCGCTGCCAATGACACTGCTAACCGAACCTGCGATCAACGTCGCGGTGACGAGGGTGGCCACGGCCCACGACAGAAACCCGTGCGCGGTGTCGCGAAAATACACTTCATCGCCATGCAGGCTGGCCCATTTGACCCGCAGGCGACCGGCCAAATAACCGCCCATGCCCGAGGCAATGATTTGCGTGACAGCTAGCCAGATGATGGCGGTAATGCCCAAACCCTTGGCGCCTACACCTTCACCGGCCCAGGGTGAAACAGCTGAAAAGCCCAAGCCTGCGCCCAGCATCAGCAGCAGTAAGGACAAAGCAGCGGCAGCGGCGGCACCTGCAAAAATGGCGCCCCAGGACACACCGCTGTGGCCTGAAGAGTCTTGCAGGGCAGCGGGATAGTTATCAGTAGTCCCGATCATTGTTGTTGTGCTCCTGAAATGGTGGGAAGTGCAGCCTTCACTCAGGAGATTGCAGGGGTTGTGCCAATCAGGCGTTTTAACTAATTACGTTATTTATCAATACGTTAAAAACCTGATTGTTTTACTGGGTCATGCAGGTTGCATGATTGACGCCAAAGCAGCGGGCGTAATGCATTGAAACAATTTGGCGTTGAGCAGAAGGGACGTCGCGATGAGCCGAGCGGTGGTTAAAACAAAAACGGGAGCCTCTGTGGGCTCCCGTTAGCAATCATCAGTGATGACGATGCTTGTTCTTTTTGCGGTGGCCGTAGGCATGGCCCCGTCCACGGTTGTCGTCGCGGTAATAACGGCGATTATCGCGGTCCCGGTAACGGCGATCATCGGCATCGCTCTTGTTGCCCATGTAATTGCCCAGAGCACCGCCCGCGCCACCGCCAGCCGCTGCACCCACCAGGCTGCCTGTGTTGCCGCCTACGCTGCGGCCCAATACGTTACCGCCCGCTGCGCCAAGTGCGCCGCCGATAGCCGCTTCACCGCGACTGCGTTTGTCGGCACCTACAGCACTGCCGGCCGCGCCACCTACGCCTGCGCCAATGGCCGATCCGGTCGAGCCGCCGAGTTGTTGCCCAACCACGGCGCCAAGAACCCCGCCTAATGCGCCGCCTACACCGGCTTCGGTGGTGCCACCGGCCAAGGCTGCGCCACTGACCAGGCCAAGGGACAACAAGAGAATCGAGGTGAGCTTCATAAGTGAGCCTCAAAGGGATGACGGCGCGATCCTGAGGCTGTACGCGGTTGGTTACAATCGAAATCCGACCAGTAGCACGAGTTGTACACAATTCGCTAAGTTATTGTTTTTGATAGGGAACTTAATCAATTTTCGAGGGTCTGTTTACAGGTTCGGACAGGCTGCTTTCGCATGAAAGCGGCCTTTTTTGTGCCCGTAAAACACTCGTTTCCTGTAGGAGCCGCCGCAGGCTGCGAGCTTCTCATGATCAAAAGCTCACAGTCTGCGGGCCGGTGGTTTAGCTGGCCTTGGCCGTGATCAAGCGCGACGCGGTGGCGGCTTCAAGGCATATCGCCACAAACTTGGAGGTGGGCGTGTGGCTGCCGTCGCCTGTGCTTTCCAGCGGCACCAGCGGGTTCACTTCCGGGTAATAGGCGGCTGCTTGTCCTGCCGGGATATCGAACGCCAACAAGGTGAAGTTCTTCACCCGACGTTCATGGGCGTCATCCCAGAGTGAAACGATGTCGACCTTTTGCCCCGGTTTGAAGCCCAGGCGAATGATGTCGGCTTCGTTGACGAACAACACGTCACGTTGACCCTTGACCCCGCGATAACGGTCGTCCAGCCCGTAAATGGTGGTGTTGTACTGATCGTGCGAGCGCATGGATTGCAGGATCAGGTCTGGCAAACGGCCCGTTGCCCGGGTGCGCTCATCCACCAGATCACGCGGCAGTACGTTGGCTTTGAAGTTCGCGCGTTGCGACGCAGTGTTCCACTGACGGGCCCCCGCCGAATTGCCCAGATAGAAACCGCCAGGGTGCTGCACGCGGGTGTTGAAATCCTTGAAGCCGGGAATGGTGTCGGCGATCAGCTCGCGGATGCGGCTGTAATCGCCCACGATCCAGTTCCAGTCAATCGGGTGGGTGCCCAGGGTCGCCGCAGCAATACCGGCGATGATCGCAGGCTCAGAGCGCATCTGGTTCGACAGCGGCTGCAACTGGCCGTTGGAGGCATGCACCATGCTGAATGAGTCTTCCACGGTGACGGCCTGCGGACCTTGAGCCTGTATATCAATGTCCGTTCGGCCAAAGCACGGCAGGATCAGCGCTTCTTTGCCGTGCATCAAATGGCTACGGTTGAGCTTGGTGCTGATCTGAACGGTCAGGTCACAATTGCGCAGCGCCTGTGCGGTGCGCGGGCTGTCGGGTGTGGCTTGGGCAAAGTTGCCTCCCAGCCCGATGAAGACTTTAGCGCGTGATTCGAGCATGGCGTGGATCGCTTCGACCACGTTGTGACCGTTTTCACGCGGTACGTTGAATTTGAAGCGGCGCTCCAGCGCATCGAGGAAGGCAACAGGCGGGCGTTCGTTGATGCCCATCGTGCGGTCGCCCTGCACGTTGCTGTGGCCACGCACCGGGCACAGGCCCGCGCCGGGGCGACCAATGTTGCCGCGCAGCAGCATCAGGTTGGCGATTTCCTGGATGGTCTGCACCGAGTGCCGGTGCTGGGTAATGCCCATTGCCCAGCACATGATGACGTTCTTGCCCTTGAGGTACATGCGCGCCGCGCGTTCGATGTCCACCAGCGTCAGCCCGGACTGTTCGACCAAGTGCTCCCACGGGGTCTCATCAATGCCGGCGATGTAGTCCAGCACGCCTGCGGTGTGTTCATTCAAAAAGGCGTGATCGAAGACGGCGGGTTCGCCTGCCGCTTGCGCGTCGCGTTCCCATTGCAACAGGAACTTGGCCATGCCGCGTAACAGCGCCATGTCGCCGCCCAGCGCCGGGCGCAAATAAGCGGTGTTGGTAGGGCGGTCACCGTTGGTGAGCATTTCGAGCGGGTGCTGCGGGTGTTGAAAACGCTCAAGCCCACGTTCCTTCAATGGGTTGACGCACACCACCTGGGCACCGCGTTTGACCGCCTCACGCAGTGGTTCGAGCATGCGCGGGTGGTTGGTGCCGGGGTTTTGCCCGAGCACAAAAATGGCGTCGGCGTGCTCAAAGTCGTCGAAGGTCACGGTGCCTTTGCCCACCCCGATGCTTTGCGCCAGGGCTACGCCGCTGGCTTCGTGGCACATGTTCGAGCAGTCGGGGAAGTTGTTGGTGCCAAACGCGCGCACAAACAATTGGTACAAATACGCCGCTTCGTTGCTGGCGCGGCCCGAGGTGTAGAACTCTGCCTGGTCAGGGCTGGACAGGTTGAGCAAGTGCTTGGCGATCAGCGCGAACGCAGCGTCCCATGTCACCGGCACATAACGGTCGGTTGCGGTGTCGTAGCGCATGGGTTCGGTCAGGCGGCCCTGATATTCGAGCCAGTAATCACTTTGTTCCAGCAACGCCGTCACGCTGTGTTTGGCGAAAAACGAGGCATCGACACGGCGCTTGGTGGCCTCCCAGTTCACGGCTTTGGCGCCGTTTTCGCAGAATTTGACCAGCCCGCTTTCCGGTGAGTCGCCCCATGCACAGCCGGGGCAGTCAAAGCCGCCGTTCTGGTTGGTCTTGAGCATCATGCGCAGGTTTTTCAGGGCGTTGTCGCTGGTCAACCAGGCTTGCGCCACACTGATCAGCGCGCCCCAGCCACCTGCCGGGCCTTTGTAGGGCTTGTAGCGTGGGGTTGGGGTTTGGTCGGCTTGATGGTGTGTGCTCACGCGAGGTTCTCCTGCGCCGGGCTATAGACCCGTGGCGCGCTTTTTTGCGGCAGATGAATAAGGTTGAGGTTGTGGCGGCGTGCCCATTGCAGTGCCAGGCCGGTCGGCGAGGACAGGCTGATGAGGGTCTGGATGCCCGCTCGCAACACTTTTTGAATCAGCTCAAGGCTGCAACGGCTGGTCACAATCGCGGCGCCGCCGCTCATGTCGATGTTCTGGCGCACCAGCGCGCCTATCAGTTTGTCGAGCGCGTTGTGGCGGCCGATGTCTTCACGGCCCATCAACAGCTTGCCCTGAGCGTCCATGTAAACCGCCGCATGCACGGCGCCGCAGTGTTGGCCCAGGGGCTGGAAATCGCTGATGCGCTGGCGCAAGCCTTCCAGCCATTGCGCGGGCGGCAGGGGCGCGCCGGGCAATACCTTAAGGTCTGGAAGTGCTTGCTCGACCGCTTCTACGCCGCACAGGCCACAGCCACTGGTGCCCGCCAGTTGTCGGCGTTGCTGTTTGAGGTTCCAGAATGCGCGGCTGGCGATTTCGACCTGTGCATAGTGCGCCGAACCTGAGCCAGTGAGCTTGAGGTCGTAGATTTCGCCGGGCTCTTGAATGATGCCGCTGCCCAGGCTGAAACCGACAATGAAGTCTTCAAGGTCGGTGGGCGTGACCAGCATCACCGCCTGGTTGATGCCGTTAAAGGCAATGGCCAGCGCGACTTCTTCGGCAAGGGCGGTTTCAGCACCCTGGCTGTGGTCCAGCGTGACGTACTGATAGGTTTGGCTGGCTGCGGGCGCGGGCGAAACAGAGGCGGGCGCCGCGCACGTGGGGCGCTTGGCGTTCATAAGGCAGTACCGACGGTTTAATCAGCCCTAAGGGTAGGCGCGACACTGTGTCACGTCTAATCGCTAGTGCTGATCTATTGATAGATGCCGTCGATCAAGAAGGGTTGGGTGATATTCGATAAAACGCAAAACAGGCCTCAGCCAACGCCGAGCGGGGCGCTTCGCGGCGCATGATTAAACCCAGTGGCGCGAGGGTCTGCGCGTCTGCAATGGGGTGTAGGCGCAGATCGTCGGTGAGCGCCTCAAGGCCACTGTCGAGGGGCATCACCGCGCAACACAATCCACCGTGCACCGCTTGTAACAGTTGATGAACTGCGTCTGTTTGTAACAAGGGTTGCGGCGTCAGACCCCGGCTGTGGAAGTTGTGATCGATGGACTGGCGAAAGTGCATGCCGCCACTGAGCAGGGCCAACGGCAGCTGGATCAACGCTTGCCAGCTCAGCGGTTGCTCGCCGAAGTCGAAGTGCCGTTGGTCGTATAACAGGCCCATGCGGGTCTCGCCCAGCGCCAGGGAGTCGAAGCGCTCGTGGTCGAGTCGCTCGAGGTAGGACACGCCGACATCCAGCTGATTGCGGGCCAATTGCTCCAGGATCTGCTCGGAGCTGAGCGCTGAGAGTTCAAAACGCAGCTCGGGATGTGCGGTGTGCAGTTGTTGCAATAAAGGCAGCGGGTCAAAGCTGGACAGCGGCACCACGCCTAAACGCAGCGTACCGATCAGGTTGCCGCGACAGGCGGCGGCTTCGGCTTGCAAGCCGTCGTAGGCCGCCAGCACTGTTCTGGCCCACGCCAGTACCCGTTCCCCGGGTGCGGTGAAACTCTCGAAGCGTTGGCCGCGATTGACCAATTGCAGGTCCAGCTCTTGCTCAAGGCTGCGCAAACGCATCGACAGCGTAGGTTGAGTGATGTGACAGCGGGCGGCGGCTTGGCCGAAATGCCGGGTTTCGTCCAGGGCGATCAGGAATTTCAGTTGTTTGATGTCCATCGTCGCTCCGCAGGTCAATCGTGGGGCGATTCTAACGCGCTTGGGCGGGAACCGGCCTGGCCAATGTTGGTCTACGCTCTGTGTCTGGCTATTCCAACCCTAGGAGCGTGAACGATGAGTATTTTTAGCTTTATCAAGGAAGCGGGCGAAAAAGTAATCGACTTGCTGACACCGGGCAAAGCCAATGCCTCGGACGAACTCAAGAAGCACGTAGAGAAAGTAGGCTTGGGCAACCCCAACATCGACGCTACGGTTGAGGGCGACAAAGTAACGCTCACCGGCGAGGTCGCGACCCAGGAAGAGAAAGAAAAAATCATTCTGGCCGCGGGCAACATTGAAGGTGTCGCCAGCGTTGAAGACCACATCACTGTCACCGGGCCTACGGTTGTGGCTTCGCGTTTTGTGGTGGTGAAAAAGGGCGACACCCTGAGTGCTATTTCGCTTCAGGTGTATGGCGATGCCAACAAGTACAACAAAATCTTTGAGGCCAACAAACCGATGCTCAAAGACGTGAACAAAATTTACCCAGGGCAAACACTGCGTATTCCTGAGTAACCCCATGACCCTGTAGGTGCGAGCATGCTCGCACCTACAGGGTCACTGGTTTAGAGACCTTCCAGCAACTCGCGGTAATCTTCCAGCGCGGCAAATTCCTCGGTGTCTTTCGGGCCTTTTTTGCTGTCCGGCTGTTTGACCGCCAGCAGATGCCCCACGCCAAAGTCCCGTGCGCTGCGCAGAATCGGCAAGGTGTCGTCGATGAACAAGCTGCGGCCCGGCTCAAAGCCGATATCAGCCTGCAAGGCATCCCAGAACTGTGGGCTCTCTTTGGGGTAGCCATAGTCGTGGGAGCTGATGAGCCTTTCAAAATAAGGCGCCAGTTCGATACGCTCCATTTTCAGCGACAGCGAATCGCGGTGCGCGTTGGTGATCAGAATCACCCGCTTGCCCGCCTGCTTGATGGCGGCTAAAAACGTGTCGGCGTCCGGGCGCAAGGCGATCAGGTCCGCGGTTTCGAGTTTCAACTCGCGCACCGGGATCTTCAGCTCAGTGCTCCAAAAGTCCAGGCAATACCATTGCAGTTGGCCCGCGTTGCGCTCAAACAGCGGTGTCAGTTCAAGTTCGGCCATGGCCCGGCTGATGCCGTGCAGTTCGGCATAGCGGTTGGGCAAATGTTCGAGCCAGAAGTGGTTGTCGTAATGCAGGTCGAGCAATGTGCCGTCCATGTCCAGCAGCACGGTATCAATGTCGCGCCAAGGTAACGCTGTCATGCAAAACTTCTCCCACCGTTGAAAAATATCCGACCAAAACAATCACAAAAGCCGGGGTATAGTAACCCGTTCATATTGAGGAGCCGCTATGCGCCAAAAACCCACCGTACTCGCCCGTGAAATTGTTGCCAGTAGCCGATTGTTTCGTGTCGAAGAAGTGCAATTACGATTTTCCAATGGCGTTGAGCGCACGTATGAGCGCCTGGTGGGGCGCGGCAATGGTTATGGCGCGGTGATGATCGTGGCGATGATCGACGCCGAGCACGCCATTTTGGTCGAAGAATATTGCGGCGGCACCGATGAATACGAAGTGTCGCTGCCCAAAGGCTTGATCGAGCCGGGCGAAGACGTCTTGGCTGCGGCCGAGCGTGAGCTTAAAGAAGAAGCCGGTTTTGGTGCCCGTCAGCTGGAACACCTGACTGAGCTGTCGCTGTCGCCGGGCTACATGAGCCAGAAAATTCAAGTGGTGCTGGCCACCGACCTGTATGAGTCGCGCCTGGAAGGCGACGAGCCGGAGCCGATGCGGGTCGACAAGGTTAACTTGCGCGAGCTGTCGAACCTGGTCCAAAACCCGCAATTCAGCGAAGGCCGTGCATTGGCTGCGCTGTATCTGGCGCGTGACCTGCTGACCCAGCGTGGAGTGTTTACGCTGTGAGCCGCGCCCTTCCTGAATTGATTCAAGGCGTGATTGAACTGGTGCACCAGGCGGGCGATGCCATTTTGCCGTTTTGGCGCGCCGATGTGGCCGTGACGGCCAAGGCGGATGACTCGCCGGTGACGGCCGCCGATCTGGCCGCGCACCATGTGTTGGTTGATGGGCTGACAGCGCTCGACCCCAGCATTGCGGTGTTGTCTGAAGAAGACGCCAATATCGCGCAGCACGTGCGGGCCGGTTGGACGCGCTGGTGGCTGGTTGACCCGCTCGATGGCACCAAAGAGTTCATTTCTGGCAGTGAAGAGTTCACCGTCAATGTGGCGCTGATCGAGCATGGCCGCGTGGTGTTTGGTGTGGTGTCGATGCCCACCCGCGGCCGTTGTTACTACGGCGGTGCGGGAATCGGGGCCTGGCGCGCTGACGGTGAGCAGATTAAACCGATCCGCGTGCGCACTGTTGTGCCTGCGGGCGAGTCGTTGACCGTGGTGGCCAGTCGTCGTCATTCCAGCCCTGAGCAAGAAGCCTTGCTGGCAGGCTTGAGTGAACACTTGGGTGAGTTGACGTTGACCAGCGTCGGCAGTTCGCTGAAGTTCTGTTTGCTGGCCGAAGGGGCGGCAGATTGTTATCCGCGTTTGGCCCCCACGTCGCAGTGGGACACGGCCGCCGCACAAGGTGTGCTTGAAGGGGCGGGGGGTGTGGTGTTGCAGCTGGATGGTCAACCGTTCACATACCCGGCGCGCGAATCGTTGCTCAACGCCTCGTTTTTGGCGTTGCCCGCGCAGGCGCCCTGGCGTGAGACGTTGTTAGCGTTGGTTCAGGGCTGACGGGCAGGGGCTGATTGAAGGCCCGGCGGACCTTTTCGCAGCCTTCGGCAGCGACTACAAGAGCTATGGTGCAATCGCATACAAGAGCATTGGGTGCAATCGTAGCCTTCGGCAGCGACTACAAGAGCTATGGTGCAATCGCCGCCTTCGGCAGCGACTACAAGTGCGCAGTATGTAGTCGCTGCCGCAGGCTGCGAGCGGTGGCTATGCAATCAGCGGTGCAGCACGTATTGCCCGCTGAACCGCACCGCGTCGGCTTCGCCCTCGGCATTGATGACGCGGGTGTCCAGCGTCAGGCGCGCCCGGCCGTGGCGTGTGTACATGGCCAGGAATTTGCTCCACGCAGCCTCTGACGGCGCATCGCACAGCACAATGGCGTCTTGGGTCACGGGCAGCGGGTAGCTGATCTGGCCTTCCTGAATCACGATGTGCCCGCCTTCAACCCCCGCTTCACGCAACCGCAAATGCAGCCAGCCCCAACCCGCCAGCACCGCGCCGCAGTACAGGCTGCCGCCAAACATGGTGCTTTTGTGGTTGATGTTGGCGTCCAGCGGCAGGTGCAGCTGCAATTGGTGAGCGTGCCAACTGAGCACTTTGAGGCCCATGTCACGGGTCAGCGGAATGTCGTGGTGCAGGACGGATTCCAGGTAACGACTGTCGCGGTTCATCAGGGCCTCTTGGGTCAAATCAATCCAGTTCATCGGTGTGCGCGTGGCTGGCGCTTTCGAAATTCAGCCCGTACTTGCGCAGCTTGTCGTGCAGGGTTTTGCGCGGTACGCCCAACGCTTCGGCCAGGCTGCGCATGGAGCTGTGCGAGCGTGCGAGTTCGGCGGTGATCAGGCTTTTTTCGAAATGCTCGACCTGCGCGCTCAGCGTGCCGCCGTCTTCAAGGCCCGTTTCAGGCCGGGCCTCGCCCGATTCATTGTCCAGGGCCAGCTCAAGCCCCAGCGCAAAGCGCTCGGCGACGTTTTGCAGCTCGCGCACATTGCCCGGCCATGTGTGGCGCAGCAACAGCCCACGCTGTGATGCTTGCAGCACGTTGTGGGTCAGGCCGTGGCGGGCGCTGGCCTCGTCGGCAAAATATTTGAACAGCATCAACACGTCCTCGCCGCGCTCACGCAACGGGGCGATGCGCAGTGGGGCCACATTGAGGCGGTAATACAAGTCAGCGCGAAAGCGGCCTTGATCGGCAGCTTGACGCAGGTCTTCTTTGGTGGCAGCGATTACGCGGATGTCCAGCGGGATCAATTGATTGCCGCCCAGGCGTTCAACGACGCGTTCTTGCAGCATGCGCAGCAGTTTGACCTGCACATCCAGGCTCATGCTTTCGATTTCGTCGAGGAACAAGGTGCCGCCGTTGGCGAATTCGAACTTGCCGATACGGCGTTTTTGCGCGCCGGTAAACGCGCCCGGTTCGTGGCCGAACAGTTCGCTTTCAACCACCGATTCGGCCAGCGCCCCGGCGTTGATCGCCACAAACGGGCCATCCCTGCGGCTGGACAAGTCATGCAGCGCGCGTGCGACCACTTCTTTGCCCGAACCGGTCTCGCCCAGAATCAACACGTCGGCCTTGGTGGCAGCCAGGGCGCCGATTTGCTCACGCAAGCGCAACATGGGCGCCGACAGCCCGACCAGACGTGTGCTCAGTTGCTGACGGTCGCTCAGGGCCATGCGCAGGCTGCGGTTGTCGAGCACCAGTGCGCGCAAGGCCAAGGCCCGGCGCACGCCTTCGAGCAGCGCGTCGCTGGCGAAAGGTTTTTCCAAAAAGTCGTAGGCCCCGGCGCGCATGGCCTGTACCGCGAGCGGCACATCACCGTGACCGGTAATCAGCAACACCGGCAATTCGGGGTCTTGGGTGTGCAGCTGGTTGAGTAACTCAAGCCCATCCATGCCCGGCATGCGGATGTCGCTGACCACCACTCCCGGCCAGTTGCGCTCGATGCGTTCGGCCAGCCCGGTGGCCTCGGCCAGCGGCAGCACCTTGAGCCCGGCCAGGTCGAGGGTTTGATACAGCGCCTGGCGCAAGTGAGGATCATCGTCGATCAGGATCACTTGCACGTTCGCGTCGATGAATTGGCTCATGACCTGGAGTCCTCTGAAGCTTGCAGGCTGACGCCCGGCGCGCCTGCGCGCAGTCGTAGGGTGATTAAAGCGCCGCCTTCCTTGTGATTGGCAAACAGCAGCTCGCCGCCAAAGGCACGAATCAGGGTGTCGCAAATGGCCAGGCCCAAGCCTAGACCCTGCGTGCGGGTTTTGGTGGTGTAAAACGGCTCACCGGCGCGGCCCAAGGCTTCCATGCAGAAACCGGGGCCGTTGTCGCGGATGCACACAGTGACGCCTTCGGGCGTGGATTCGGCACTCAGCCACAGGCGCCGTGGCGGGCCTTTTTCGGTCAACGCATCGAGGGCGTTGGCCAGCAGGTTGCCCAGCACTTGGCGCAAACGCGTTTCACCGGCTTCTACCCACAGCGTGGCGGCGGGCAGGTCGCGGATCAGCTCGACTTCCATGCTGCGCCGACGTTTGGCCAGCAGGGCCAGGGCGTCATCCAGCGCGGGCTGCAAGGCGACGCTTTCGGGGGCGTGGCGGTCGCGGCGAGCGAAGGCGCGCAAATGAGCGATGATCGAGGCCATGCGCCCGGTCAGTTCGTTGATCAGTTTGAGGTTGCCGCGCGCGTCTTCGATGCGCTGATGGTCAAGTAACACTTCGGCGTTTTCGGCGTAACTGCGGATGGCTGCCAGCGGCTGGTTCAGCTCGTGGCTGATGCTCGCCGACATGGTGCCCAAGGCCGACAGCTTGCCGGCTTGTACCAGATCGTCTTGCGCGCGCACCAGCTCTTGCTGGGCGTGCTCACGCTCCAGCACTTCTTCGCGCAGGCGCCGGTTCAGCCCTTCAAGGTCGCTGGTGCGCTCGGCGACACGCATTTCCAGCTCGCGCCGGGCCTTGGCTTCAAACGCAATGCGTTCAAGGTAATGGCGCCGACGTTGCATCATCAGGCCGATCAACAGCATCACCACCAGCAACGTGGCGCCGCCGATGGCCAGCACGGTGCGCACCGGGCGGTCGATCAAGGTGCGCGGCGCCAGGATGTTCACGCTCCAGCCGGTCTCGTCGATTTTTTGCGTTTGCACCTGCCAGGCCGCGAGGTTCAGCGCCAATGGCTTCGGGTCGCGGGTCGGGTAGGGCAGGATGGCGAAAATGGACTGGCGTTCTTCCTGTGACAAATCGCGGGTCGCCCTGAAGCGCCACTCGGGCCGCGAGGTGAGAATCACCACACCATTGGGGTCGGTCACCATCAGTTGCTCGGGGGTTTGGCCCCACAGGCGTTCGGTGTGGTCCAGGTCAACTTTGACCACCAGCACCCCGATTTTTTTGTCGCCCTCAGTCACGGGCGCAGCAAAGAAATAACCGCGTTTACCCGAGGTGGTGCCCAGGCCAAAAAAACGTCCGAGTTTGCCTTGCATGGCTTCGCTGAAATACGGGCGAAAGGCAAAGTTGCGGCTGATAAAGCTGTCTTGCATGTCCCAGTTGGAGGCGGCGAGCGTGTCGCCGTGAGCGTCCATCAAGTACATGACCTCAGCCCCGGTCTGGTTGCTGATGTCTTTGAGCAACTGGTTGGCGTGACTCAGGACTTGCGGGTTTTCCGGGTCGGCCAGCAAGGCGCGCAACGCCGGTAACTCGCCGAGAATTTGCGGCAGCACTTCATAACGATGCAACGTGCCCAGCAGGTTGGCCACGTAGAGGTCCAGGGTTTGACGATTTTGCCCGGCCAGTTCACTGCGGTAATAGCGCTCGGCCAGATGTTGCAACGGCCATAACAGCGGCGCCAGGCACAGGGCCAGTAACGCCAGGCTGCGCCAGCGAGGTCTGGGAGGAACGGGAGGGGGTTTAATCATCATCAAACTACGCCGCAAAAGTACGGCGCAGTATACCTGCGGTTAAGGTGCAGGCTTAACCTTGCTCGGCCAGACACTCGCGCAGCGCGGTGTGCCAGTCGGGTTGTGTGACGTGCCATTGATCTGCAAGACGGCTGCAATCGAGGCGTGAGTTGAGCGGGCGTTTGGCCGGGGTCGGGTAGGAAATGGACGGGATGGGTTGGAGCAGCGCACACGGTTTGTCCATCGCCAGCAGTTGTTCGCCAATGGCTTGAGCAAACCCGAACCATGAGGTTTCGCCGTGGGCGGTGAGGTGATACGTCCCCCAGGCTGCGGCTGCACCTGCCTGCCAACGCTCAATCAACTGGCGCGTGCTGTGGGCAATAGTGCCGGCCCATGTCGGCGCGCCAATCTGGTCAGCCACAATGCGCAATTCCGGCTTTTCTTGCAGCAAGCGCTGCATGGTCAACAGGAAGTTTTTGCCGTGGGAGGAGTACACCCAACTGGTGCGCAGGATCAGATGGTCACAACCGGTTGCAGCAATGGCTTTTTCGCCCAACAGCTTGCTTTGGCCGTAGACGCTCAACGGGTTGGTGGCGTCGTCTTCGGTGTAGGCGCCTTCTTTTGTGCCATCGAACACGTAGTCCGTGGAGTAGTAGATCAACGGAACACCCAGTTTTTTGGCTTCTTCAGCAAAGATGCCAGGCGCTGTGGCGTTGATCGCATTGGCCACCTCGGGTTCGCTTTCGGCCTGATCCACGGCCGTGTAGGCGGCCGCGATGATGATCAGGTCGGGCGCGTGGGCCTGAACCTGCGCCCGGATGTGTTCGGGTTGGCTCAGGTCCAGTTCATCGCGCCCCAGCACCACCAGCTCGCCCAAATCAGCAAGACGGATTTGCAGTTCACGTGCGACTTGACCGGTTTTACCGCTGATCAGAATTTTCAATTTTGGCGAGCCCGTGTTCATGCAATCAGGTCTTTAGGTTCTGTAAAGCCTAGACGCTCACCTTGGTAGCTGCCGTCCTGAACGCGTTTGCACCACTCCAGGTTGTCCAGGTACCACTGCACGGTTTTGCGCAGGCCGGTTTCGAAGGTTTCTTCAGGCACCCAGCCCAGCTCGCGTTCGATCTTGCTGGCATCGATTGCATAGCGCTGGTCGTGGCCCGGACGGTCTTTGACGAAGGTGATCAGGTCTGCGAACTGTGCAACGCCAGCCGGACGCTGTGGCGCCAGCTCTTCGAGCAGGGCACAGATGCCGCGCACTACGTCGATGTTCTTCTGCTCGTTGTGGCCGCCAATGTTGTAGGTCTCGCCCACAACGCCTTCGGTCACGACTTTGAGCAAGGCGCGGGCGTGGTCTTCGACGAACAGCCAGTCACGCACTTGCAGGCCGTTGCCGTACACCGGCAGCGGTTTGCCCGCCAGGGCATTGAGAATCACCAGCGGGATCAGTTTTTCGGGGAAGTGGAACGGCCCGTAGTTGTTGGAGCAGTTGGTCAGCAACACCGGCAGGCCGTAGGTACGGTTCCAGGCGCGCACCAGGTGGTCCGAAGCCGCTTTAGAGGCCGAGTACGGCGAGCTTGGCGCGTAGGGCGTGGTTTCGGTGAACAGGTCGTCGACGCCGTGCAGGTCGCCATACACTTCGTCAGTGGAAATGTGGTGGAAGCGGAACGCACTTTTTGCCGGTTCTGCCAGCGTGAGCCAGTACGCACGGGTGGCTTCCAGCAAGCTGTAGGTGCCCACGATGTTGGTCTGGATAAAGTCCGAAGGTCCGTCGATGGAACGGTCAACGTGGGACTCGGCCGCCAGGTGCATGATGGCCTCTGGCTGGAAACGTGCGATGACAGCGCTGACGGTGGCCTGGTCGATGATGTCGGCCTGCACAAATTCGTAACGGGTGTCGGTGGCAATGCTTTGCAGCGATTCCAGGTTACCGGCGTAGGTCAACTTATCGAGGTTGAGCACTTCGTGCCCGGTGTTCTGGATCAGATGACGGATCAGAGCCGAACCAATAAAACCGGCGCCGCCGGTGACTAAAATGCGCATATGGATATTCCTTGTTCCCTGACGGACTTAAAACGTTTGGCGCATAGCTTGTGGGCATGCGCGAGGCGGTGCAAGTGCAAGTGTGCGCCCGCCCCCGTTGCATGAAAGGCTGAGCGAGAGGCGCTACGCGGTTTTATCGATTTATATCGGTAAAATTATTGAATTTTAGCGGCCGTTGCTCTGAAATGGTTTTTAATCTGGATATTTATCGTCTATAAGGCGGTGGCGTGTTGACGTGCCCCTGTCCCGCGTCCACTGTTCTTTCGCCGCTGGCCGCCCAATGGCTCAATCAAACCTCGACGGATTTTTGGAGTCCTGATTTAAATGACCACTCTTTTGCACAGTTCGCCCCGCGCTGACGGTTTTTACATGCCGGCCGAATGGGCGCCACAGACCCAAACCTGGATGATCTGGCCTGAGCGCCCGGACAACTGGCGGTTGGGCGCCAAGCCCGCGCAAGCTGCGCACGTGGCCGTGGCCAAGGCGATTGCCCGGTTTGAACCAGTGACCGTGTGCGTGTCGGCGGGGCAGTACGAAAACGCCCGCGCTCGCCTGGATGTGCCCAATATTCGGGTGGTCGAGATGTCCAGCGATGACGCGTGGGTGCGTGACAGCGGCCCGACGTTCGTGATCAACGACAGCGGCGAAGTGCGCGGTGTGAACTGGGATTTCAACGCGTGGGGCGGCTTTGACGGCGGTTTGTATGCGCCGTGGAATCGCGACCGGCAGGTGGGCAGCAAGGTGCTGGAAATCGAACGGTGCCCGCGTTATTACACCGAAGGCTTTGTACTCGAAGGCGGCTCGATCCATGTGGATGGCGAAGGCACGCTGATCACCACCGCCGAGTGCCTGCTCAACCGCAATCGCAACCCGCACCTGTCGCGTGAAGAAATCGAAGACGTGCTGCGCGCGCAGTTGGCCGTGAGCACCGTCATTTGGTTGCCGGACGGCCTGTTCAACGACGAAACCGACGGTCATGTGGATAACTTTTGTTGCTACGTACGCCCAGGCGAAGTGTTGCTGGCCTGGACCGATGACGAGCGCGACCCCAACTACGCGCGCTGCCACGGCGCAATGAAAGTGCTGTCGGCCAGCACAGATGCCAAGGGGCGCCCGTTTGTGGTGCATAAAATGCCGATTCCGGGGCCGATGTACGCCACCCAGGAAGAGTGCGATGGTGTCGACAAAGTGGCTGGCAGCCAGGACCGTCACCCCTCGCAGCGTCTGGCCGGCTCTTACGTGAACTTTCTGATCGTCAACGGCGGCATTATCGCCCCCAGCTTTGATGACCCGATGGACGCCCAGGCCAAAGTCATTTTGCAAAACCTCTTCCCGCAGCACGAAGTGGTGATGGTGCCAGGGCGTGAATTGTTGTTGGGCGGCGGCAATATTCATTGCCTGACCCAACAGCAGCCTGCGCCACACAAGGCTTGATCTAGACACCTGCGCGCCTGATTGGCGAAATAAAAACCCGCCGTTCGCAAGAACGGCGGGTTTTTTGTTCCAGATCAAAAGGTTATTCGAAAAGTTGGTATAAATTTTGTAAAAGAGTTTGTTAAAAATCTTGAAGGGAGCCATGTCTGGGCACGTTGCGCGCTGCGCTGCGCTGTTCTGTCACACACCTTGAGTACATTTGCCGCTCAAGTACCTGGAGAGCGCTGTCATGAACGTATTTTGCGAGCGAGGTTCGCGGCCACAATCGGTGAGTCGTGAGTCGCTTATCGTTCTGGCCAATTGGTTTAAACGCAAAGGACCTTGCAACAAGCCAGGCCAGTCTGCCTATCAGATTCTTCGCGAACGCTACCCGGCCGGGTTGTTCAGCGAGGCAGAATTGGAGGCCCTGTCGGGTGTATTGATGAGTTGAGCGGTAGTCGCTGACACAGGCGGCGCCTTTCAGGGCTGCTGCGCAGCCCATCGCAGCCTTCGCCAGCGACTACAGGTGAAGGGGTCAGAAGCTGTACTTGCCCGTCACCACCAGGCTGCGGGGTTCGCCCGGCATGATTTGCGAACCGCTGGTGGCTGAAGCGTAGTAGTCACGGTTAGTCAGGTTGGTCAATGCGCCGCTGACTTCCCAGTCCTTTTCCCGATACCCCGCCAGAACATCCCAACGGCCATAGCCCGGTAATACCACGGTGTTCTGGTTGTCGGCATAACGCTGACCCACCAGTGTCAGGCCGGTTTCGGCGTACCAGCCCATTTCCGGTTTCCAGGTCAGGAACACATTGCCGTTGTGCTTGGCCACGCCATTGATGCGCTTGCCTTCAAAGCCGTTGTTGTCCTTGACCACGGTGGCGTCTTGCACGCCCACGCCCCCGCGCAAGTACCAGTTGCCGCCGAGTTTGCCGCTGGCCGTCAGCTCGATGCCGCGTGAACGTTGCAAGCCCGACAACAGGGTGATTTCCGGGTTTTCCGGGTCTTTGGTACGACGGTTGTAAAGCTCCAGCTCATACACCGCCAGCGTGGTGCTCAGGCGGTCGTCCATCCAGTCGCTTTTTACGCCAATTTCTTTTTGCTTGGTCAGTTCGGGGCTCAGGTCGTTGCTGTTGCCTGCGGCGCCCGGCGTGATACCGATCAAGCCACCGCCCACCGGGGAGAAGGTTTTGGTCCATGAGGCGTAGAACGAGTGATTCTGCAACGGGGTCCAGACCACGCCCAGACGCGGGCTGGTGCCGTGGCTGTTGCGGGTTTCGGAGAGGTGTTTCAGGTTGCTGGTGGAGTCGACTTCAAAGCGGTCATGGCGCAAACCGGCCAGTACTTGCCATTGGTCGTTGAGGCGAATCTGGTCCTGCACATACAGGCCCTGGCTTTCGACTTCGGTGTGGTTGTCGCTGGAAATCAACATTGCGCCAGTAGGGCGCAGGCGGCGATCGGGGTTGTACAAGTCGACCCCCGGCACGCCCTTGGCGCTGTACAGCTTGGGATCACGCCGCTGGCTGCCCAGCTCCAGACCGGTGAGCAGACGATGCTCCAGGCCAAACGTTTCAAACCCGCCTTCGATTTCGAGGTTGTTGAAAATGTTGCGGGTGGTCATGTCCTGTTGCCAGCTTTGGCGGTTGACCTTGCGGGTTTTGGCGTCGTAGCCGGTCAGGTAGGTGTTTTCGAACTGGCTGTCGAGTTTGAAGATGCCCAAGGTGTGGCGCAGTTGCCAGTTATCGCTTAACTCATAACTGAGTTTGGAGCGCAGGGTTTGGGTTTTGTCGTCGATGAAATCGTTTTGCCCGCCGTAGCTGGTGCCCCGGCTGACATCGGCAGGGCGCCCGCCAACGCTTGGAATGCCACGATCCGGGGTGCGGTTGTAACGGCTGTATTCGTACTGCACCAACCAGTTCAGGTCGGGGGTGATCTGCCAGCTCATCGAGGGCGCGAACAGTTGGCGGTTGCCACTGACGTTGTCGCGGAAGCTGTTTTTGTCTTCGTTGCCCATGTTCAGGCGCAGGCTGAGGGTGTCGCTGGGGTCGACGCTGAGGTCGGCGTACAGGCTGCGCAAATCGTCCGTGCCGCCTTGGGCCTGAACGGTTGAGCGGCGCCCGAACTGCGGCATCTTGCTGACGCGGTTGATGATGCCGCCCTGGCTGCCACGGCCATACAGCACTGCCGCCGGGCCTTTGAGCACCTCGATGCGTTCAATGTTGTGCAGGTCGCGCACGTACTGGCTGTCGTCGCGAATGCCATCCAGATAAAAATCGTTGCTGGCGTCAAAGCCGCGAATGCGCAGGCTGTCGAATCGGGTGTCTGCGGTACTGCTGACGTTGGGGATACCGCTCAAGGCTTGGCCAAGGCTGTTGATCCCGTAATCCAGCACGTTGCTGGTTTTGACCGAGTCGATGGCCTGCGGCACATAACGCGCCGGTGTCGAGGTGCGGGTCGCGGTGGTGACCTCTTTGACGCGCGGGTCATCCGCCTCGGCTTCAGCGGCATTGACCGAGGTTTCGGGAAGGGTGGTGGCAGCGCAGCTGGAACCGACGTACAGGCAGGCACACAGCCCCAGTTTGAGGGGTGTGAAGCGGCAGGGAGAACGCATGGTTGAGAAACTTCCGAGAAGGTTAAGGCGGGTTCTATTTTTTAGGGTGCGAATGGTAATAGTTCTTGTTGGTGGATGTTTATCATTACCAGTCGCTTCGTCGGAAAGTATGTTTCTAAATATTGCTTAAACGTTAAACCGCCTATAAACACGGGATCTGCACGATCCGCGAAACACTCTAAACAGGATTCCAGCGTTTTTCTGGGCCCTCTGCGGCGTTAGTCTGCGTGCTGTTTTTACCTCTCCTTCTCGGAACTGTTCATGACCGCTGTTACAACCTTGCATTACATTTACGACCCTTTGTGCGGATGGTGCTACGGCGCCAAGCCCTTGATAGACGCAGCCCGCCAGACCTTGCCCGTGGTGGGTCATGGCGGCGGGATGATGACCGGCCCGCATCGGCGCCCGGTGTCAGCCCAATTGCGTGACTATGTGATGCCGCACGACCGGCGCATTGCCCAATACACCGGCCAGCCCTTCGGCCAGGCGTACTTTGAAGGCTTGCTGCGCGACACCACGGCGGTGTTTGACTCGGCCCCGCCGACCACGGCGGTGCTGGCGGCGGAACAGTTGGCAGGCCGCGGTCTTGAACTGCTGGGGCGCTTGCAGACCGCGCACTACGTCGAAGGCCGACGCATTGCCGATGAAGATGTGCTGATGGCCGTGGCCGCAGAAATGGGCCTGCAAGCCGATGAGTTTTTAGCGGCCTATGACGCGGTCAACGGAGCGCCCACGCAGGCACACTTCAAGGCCAGTCGCGGGTTGTTGGCGCAGGTCGGCGGGCAGGGGTTTCCCACGCTGGTGCTGGAGCGTGCGGGGCAGTATCAAGTGGTCGATTTGAACCCTTGGCTGGGCAAGCCCGAGGCGTTTGCAGCCTGGCTGCGACAACAGGACGCGACCCCGGGCAATGACGCTGCCCACCCCGCGCCCGCCTGCGGCCCGACGGGCTGTGATGCGTAATGCTGATGCGAGGGTCAAACCTGCGCCTGACATTGGGAGATCAAAGAAGTTTCATCAAATTGACATCAAGATGTAACGGCGGCTAGGATTCCAGCCAACGCCTGTGGTGCTAAGCCATACACCAACTCTTTGAAAGGCCAGCATGAAACCCTCATGTCGGCCTTTTTTGTTTATGTGAAGCAACCACCACTCAATGTTTCAGCTTGAAACCCACAGCGCGCCTTTATCCAGCAATAAGGAAAATAATATGTTGAACAAACGGATAGGTCTTCTCGCTTTGGGCGTACTCAGTGCTACCCAGGCCATGGCTAACGATCAAGCTGACGCAAAAGGCTTTGTAGAAGACAGCCATCTGAATGTGCTGGCGCGTAACGCCTACATTAGCCGTGACTACAAAAACGGTGTGGACCGTAAAGCTGAGTGGGGCCAAGGCTTCCTCGGTACGTTCACCTCCGGTTTCACCCAGGGCACCGTGGGTGTGGGTGTGGATGCATTCGGCATCTACGCACTGCGTCTGGGCAGCGAGGGCAACCTCAGCGGCGCGGGCGGTATCGACTTCTTCAAAGTGGGCGATAGCGGCAAAGCGGCCAAAGACATTGCCAAAGCGGGCGCTGCGGTCAAGTTCCGCATCTCTAACACCGTGCTCAAGTACGGTGACCAAATGCCTGAGCTGCCGGTGCTGGTGTATGACAGCTCGCGTCTGATGCCAGAAAGCTTCACCGGCACCTTGCTGACCTCCAAAGAAATCGACGGCCTGGAAATCAACCTCGGTCGCTTCACGGCGGAGTCGCGCAAGAGTGCTGAGGCCCGTGACAGCGGCGACTTGAAAAGCATCAACGTGTTCGGCGGCAGCTACAAGTTCACTGACAATTTCTCGGCCTCGCTGTACGCCTCCGACATGGAAGACGTGCTGCGCAAGCAATACCTGGGCATGACCTACGTGCTGCCACTGCAAGACAAACAGTCGCTGAAGTTTGACTTCAATGGCTACCGCACCCACGTCAACTCCGATTACGCGCGCGACGTGCTGGAAGTCGACGGCCAGGACAACAAGATCTGGAGCCTGGCGACCACTTACGCGTTTGGCGCTCACTCGCTGATCCTGGCGTACCAGCAAAGCACCGGTGAAATCGGCTACCCGTACGGCGGCTACCGCAACGCGGGCGGCGTGGGTGACGGTGGCAACACCATCTTGCTGGCCAACTCCTACTGGTCTGACTTCAACGCCAAGGACGAACGTTCGTGGCAAGCCGGTTATGGTTTTGACTTCGGTGCCTTGGGCATTCCGGGCCTGACCTACAACATCGCCTACGTGCGCGGCAGCAACATCGACGACGGTTCCGACCGTGGCCGTGGCACCGAGCGCGAAATCTACAACCAGGCCCAGTACGTTGTACAAAGCGGCCCGGTCAAAGACTTGAGCGTGCGGGTTCGCGGTTCCTGGTTGCGCGTGTCGAACAACGCCGACAAGTACAACAAAGAAGGTAACGAGTTGCGCGTGTTCGTTGATTACCCGATCAACGTGTTCTGATGCCACCGGCCTGTTGAACAGGCCGGACAGCTGAACGAAAAACGCCCCGAGCCGGATCACCGGTCGGGGCGTTTTGGTATGCGGCGTTCAGGGTTGGCACGCGATGGGTAGATTGCGCCACGTGCGCCATGCCTGCTCCAGCCCTTCGCCGTGGCGAGCGCCGGGTACTACGATCGACTGCACACAACGCGCCTCACCGAGTGCGCGCCGGTAGCGGTCGAGTAACGGGGGCGGCACCACCCGGTCTTCGCTGCCGACAAAGTGACGCTGCCTCACGTGCGCCAGACGCTGGCGTTCATCCAGTGGCTCCAGAGAGCCGGTCAACGGGCGCAGGTCGTGCAGCGCCACCCATTGGCGCGGGCTTAAATTGCCAGCCAGGGTTTGCACTTGCGCAATGTCATCGCGTCGGCTGGCGAGCAATAACGCCAACGCCGCGCCACCCGAATAGCCCACCAGCTCAAAGTCCTGATTGCCCAGCCGTGCTTTGATTTGATCCAGCGCGTGATCGAGGCTCGCCAGGACTTCGGGACTGAAACGCCGGTCGGTCCACATCAGCGGTGTGCAGGCTTGAGTGCTGACAAACTGACACGGGCGCGCCAGGTAGACACTGGGCGTGGGGTCGCTGAAGGCCAGTTTGGCCATCATCAGATTGAGGGGGCTGGGGTCCAGACTGGGTTGACGGGACGTGGCCCATGCATGGCCGTCACCTTCCAGATAAACCCGAAGGCGCGGTGAAACCGGTGCTGGCGAAGGCATGCCCAGCATCAGTGGGAAAGTGGGGGTGTGGATAACTTCAAGGTGTTGATGCCGGATCAAGGCTTGATCCTGCAACGCTTGCAGCGGCGACTGGCAACCGCTGAGCAAGGCGCTGATCAACAGCGCCAAGCCTTGCAGCCAGACGCCAACCCGCGAGTGCGGGTTGAGCTCGGTACGGGTCATCAGAAGTCGTAACGCACTTTGGCCGAGAAGGTGTCGGCGTCGAAACCTGATTTGCCGACGTAGTCGTAGTTCAGGCCCACGGTCACCGCGCCCAGACGGTAGTCGGCGCCGATGCCGGCTTCGTAGCTGTTGCGCACGGCCTTGGCACCGCTGGTCACGAACGGCGTGTTGCCGAGGGTGAAGGTCGAGGTGCTGCTGGCTTCGTCTGCCGCAAAGTCGTGGAACGCCATCAGTTTGGCTTGCGGGGTGAGGGTGCCCTGGCCCAGCGGGTAGCTGGCTGCTACACGAAAGCCTGCGCCCAGTTCAGCCACTTCGTAGCGCTGGTCTTTGACTTTGAGCGCTGCCGAGGAGCCTTTTTCGCGGTAGCCATCGATGTCGACCAGGCTGTAGCGGGCGGCGACGCGAGGTTCGATCAGCAGGTCGGGGGTGATGTGGTAGGTGTAACCGCCGACCAGGTTCACGCCGAACAGGTTGCTGTCGTAATCGGCCTTGGCCTTGGTGTTGCCGATGGTGCGCTGGCCGTCGTTGTCGTTCATGCCGTAGGTCAGCGCCGCGTCAACGAAGTAGTTGCCTTGCTCGAAACCGCCGTACAGCGTGAACGCATGGCTATCGACTTCGGTTTTGCTGCCCGCCTTGCCGTTCACATCGGTGTTCAGGTAGCTGTACGCCAGACCCAGGGTCAGTTGATCGTTGACCTTGCCGTCAGCGCCGACCGCGATACCGCGGCTGTAGGCATTGAACCCGGCCACGCCATCACGCATACCCTGATTGGCGTCGCTGTACAGGGTTTGCACCCAGACGCCGGTGTCTTTCAGGGTGTCGCCGGAAGACAGGCCGCGGCCGCCGCCGGTACGGTTGCCCGTCACGTTGCTGATCAACGATTGGCTGGTGGTCGCCGCTTGCGTCGCGCCGCCGTTGACTTCAGGTGCCAGTTGCTCGGCCAGTTTTTTCAACGCTTCAGGGTTGTTCGAGGCGTTGACGTAGTGCTGGAACAACGGGTCTTGCGGGCTCAACTGCGCCAGTTGGCGGGTGACTTCGGTGAAGGCGGCGCCCGCTTGCTGCGCGTTGTGCGAGCCGCCGATGTCAGCGATGACGTTGCCCACTTCAGTCGCGCCTTTGGCGGTGACTTTGCTCACGATTTGGTTGTTCTCAACCACGTAGCTGTCGACATTGAGCAACGAGGAGCTGCTAGTGACCGTCAGGCCGTTGTCTTGCAGGTCTTTGGCTTGAACCAGCGTGTAAGTGGTGCCATCGGCGCGGAAGTCGTTGCCTTTGGCGGCCAGTTGAATCTGCGAACCTTTGCCGAATTCAGCGGTGCCGCTCACGGCCAGTACCGCGCGATTGGCGTCGGTGGCGCTGCTCAGGTTCAGGCCCAACGAGGAGTTGTCCGCCACGTACAGGTTGCCTTCCAGCGTGGTGTGGGGCAGGCCGAGGTCCAGGTGCGCGGGCGCCGCCTGGCTGCCGACATCCATCCAGCCGCCATTTTTCATGCGGATATTGGCGCCATCGGCGGTGGTGTCGGTGCCGGTGAACGCGGCATTGCCGCTCACTTCGATCAGGCTCAGGTCGATCAGGTTACCGGTGGTCTTGCTGCCGTCACCCAGGGTCAGGAACACCCGGCCGTCGCTTTCCGAAGCGTCTACGGCTTCGTCTTGCGACACCAATGTGCCGTTGTTGACCACGCGCAGCGCGCCGCCCTGATTGGCACCATCAATGTCGAAACCGCCGATCACAATGGCAGCGTCTTGCGCCTGAATCAGGCCATTGTTGACGATGTGCGCGTCTTCGCTGGCAAAGCTCACGCCATCGGCACGGATGCCTTCTGCATCTTCGCCAGTGGCAATGATGGTGCCGTTGTTCTCGATGCCGCGCACGTCGGCGCGGTCATTGATGTTGCTCACCCCGTTCCAGCGTTCGGAGCTGGTCACGTCGATGGCCGTACTGCCTTCACCGCTCACTTGAATCAGGCCGTTGTTGATCAGGCGTCCGTCGAGTTGGCCGCCTTCCATTTGCAGGGCTTTGGCGTCAGTGCCTTGGGCGATGATCTGGCCCGAAGCGGTGTTTTTGAAATCGCCTTTAATGTGCGTCGAGCCGGAAATATAGACGGCACGGCTTACGTCGCGATAATCCACGCCCACCTCAGGATCGCCCTTGGCGCTCACCAAGCCTGCGTTGATCACATCACCGCCGACCACGGCCGGGTCGATCAACCAACCGGTGGAACCGTTGCCTTGGGAGCTGATGCTGCCTTTGTTGATCAGGTTGCCGCCAATCGTATTGTTGGCCCAGGCCACGTCCCCGTTCGAAGGGTTGGGGTTGTACCAACTGTCCATGTCGATGCCGCCCCCCGAGCTGTTGCTAGAGGTGATGGTGGCGTTGAACACCAGGTCTTTGGCGAAGTCCGACCCCAGCACGTGAATCGCTTCGGCATCGCGTTGGGTGTGATTCATCGCGCCGGTGATTTCGACGTTATCGCTGAACTGCTGGCGCTCAAGGGTCAGGCCCGCATCGGTCAGTTGCAGCGTTTGCGCGTAAACAGGCAGGGCGCAGGTGGTGATGGCGAGGGCAAGCAGGCTTTTACGGAATAGAACAGGGGACACAAATTCTTCCTTAAACATCGGCTGATAATCCAGGCGCTTCCATGCGTGATCTTTTTTGTGCCGGATGATGGCCAAGCGCCACGCATAAAAGCGCGGGGATAGTAAAGGAGGTGGTGGCCAATTAACACTATTGAATGGCGATAATCATCTTCTGCGGCCTTCAGGGGCGCGTGGATCAAGCCGCGCAGAGGTGAAAAATGAGCGAGATTCAGCCTCTGGCCGCGGCTGCCAATACGGCACTGGACCGTTTGGCGGCCGCCTACACCGCAGAACGCCGCTTCGTGAGTTGCGCACACCGTTGACGGTGCTGGATTTACGCCGCCAAGCAGCCCGCTGAACGGGGCAGTCCGACTGGCCTGCGCTGGACATGGAAATGCGCCATCAGCTTACGTGCCAGGCCATTGCGAGAGGTTTGGCCATGCTCACTATCTTTGGGTGAGCGTCTATGGCGCGCAGTTTGCTTTTGAGTTTTTGCTTTAGATCGGCGAGATCGACGCGTGGTTGGTGGGACGCCGGTTGTTCTATATGAACAATGACCTGGAGCCTTTCACAACGCAGCACAGCACGGCTCATGATTTTTTCATCGATGGGCGTGTCGGCATGCAGCTTGGCTGGAAGCAGCGCAGCCAAGGTGCATAAGACTTTATTGACGATGGTTTCTGCTAACGCTGAAGGCTTGCCAGCCTCAGGATGGCGGTAGTCTTTGACTTCCACCATAAAGGCTATTTGGTCTGGCGATAGCACCAGAATGTCCACGGCTTGCAAGTGATCGCGCAGTTTGAGGAAGTGTTGCCTGAAAAAGGCCCATTCATCAAACTTGCTGGCTTGCCATGTGGCGGGGAAGGTGAAGGTCAAGCCGTCGACATCCAGTACCGGCGTGCTTAATCCTCCAGCGCCAGATAGCGGTCGGACTGCTGAAGACTTTCTTCCAGGGCGGTGATGTCGCCAATGTCATAAAGGCTGGCGCCTTGTTGCACGGTAATACCGTTGTCACTGGCATGCAGGCCAAAGAAGGCGGTGTCGAGCGGCTTGTCGGCCAGCAATATTTCCAACTCGCGGAGCAAGAACAAACTGTGTGTGGCGATGAAAACCTGGATCCCACTGTTGCTGAGTTCGACGATGGTTCTGGCAACTTGTTTGATCAAGCTCGGGTTGAGGTTGGCCTCGGGTTCATCCCAAAACAAGTAGCCCTGATCCAACAGCGCGCCGGTACTGATCAGGCGAGCGAGCATACCGAGTTTGCGCAAGCCCTCAGCAACCAGCGGCATTTCCATGAGGCCGTTAGCGTTGCGTAAGTAGAAACGACCGCTTTTATCCAGCTCCATACTGCCTTGCATGGCTGTTTCGAGGGGGGCGAGCAGTTCGCGAATGCGTTTCTCTTTTGGCCCTTTACGCATCAGCCCGCCCAGTAATCGGCAGGTGTCTCGCCAGGTTTCCTCAAACTCAAGGTAGTGGTTTTCATACACGGCCAAGAAGTTAGGGTAGATGGTAAGCAGCTCGCGAGTAGGTAAATACGTCGGCGCCGTTTGCAGCCATTGCTCGGGCAGTAACTCGATGCCTACTTCTGTTTTGCTATTGGTCGCAAAGCCGAACGCGAGATTGTGAGCGGCGTCGGTAAAGGTGAGCTTTATATCGCAACGACCTCGACCGGGCTTGCGTCGAACAAGGCGGCCCAGTGTTTCAGGGCGAAACACGCCTATCAGCTTGTCAGCCAGGCTTTTTTGCAAAATGGTTTTGGTGGGTGCTGAAGGGGCGAGGTGCGGTTTGTTGCCTTCTTCCCAACACGTCGCGAGGCCTGCGTAAGCCAGCTTCAGCAGATGCGTTTTACCGGCACCGTTTTCACCAACTATCACGTTGAGTTGCTTGCCGAAGCGCAGGTTCGCTTCTTCAAATACCGTGAATTCTTTGATGTTGAGCTGCTTGAGCATAATGTCCCCGAGATAGAAACCTGCACTACATCGCATTGCTGCTCAGATGTAAGCCGTGCTGACAAACATAGCCGTTGCCAATCAGGACTTAAACCCCAGAAACAAAAAAGGCCCACCTTGCGGTGAGCCTCTTTCGGTGTTGCGTATGGTGCCGGCACCAGACGAACGGTAGCGGTCAGCGGGGCTAGGTTTTCTGCGGATCTGGAGTTCGGTGGAAAATTTGGCGTACCCCAACTAGTAACTATAAATAAATCAGCTAGTTATGGCGCTCGGTGGAATCGAATTCGGGATTTTTTAGATGTGAGCACATTGTCGGTCTGTAAGTAATTCAGAGCCGCATACGGAACGGTAGTCTACTGAGTTTGAACGTTGCCGATCAATCCCTCTGTAGAGAATAGGCAGGAATCCGCCAAAAGTGCCCATGGCGACAGGCAGCAGACGGCCAAAAGGGGTCATTCGGTGATGCCTACGAAACTAGGGGCGACTCAGTGATCCAGACAATCCGAAGCGATTTGCCCACATTGAGAGAACATCACAGAGAGATGCGGCAGATGCTTCGTACCCCCCCCGATCATAGGCGTGTGCCACTAGAGGATCAGCACAAAACGAGAATGATGGCAAAGCACCTGCAGATTGCTGAGCGCAACTGGCTTACCTTTTCGAACCGATGGCATAGCAAAAGCAGCATCCGAACCCTATGATCAAATCATTATTTTTCGCTGTCAGCGAAAAATAATTGCCGCCAGCGAAATCTTTCGCTAAGATCCGCCTGCGGTTGGTGAAACATCTTGAGTGTATTTGGTGGACGTGAGTCTACCGTGGAGGTATCAACCTCTAACCCCATGCCTGCACGCATCCGGCCCCTCGTGGGTATCCCGGGTAGCTGCCAGGGCTGTGCGTCGTCGAGACGCGACGCACAGTGGCTCTTAGGGGGGGGAAAGGCGTTGTTCAAACATCAATCACTTTGATCCTTTGGTTGTGTCGAGACGGATTTTGGAATTTTTTCAAGGTCTGACAACCTAATTAAGGAGCTTCAAATGCAAAGTGAGAAAAAGACCGCGGAACAACGCTTGGCTAAACGTAAAAAACCAGTGTCGCTGCTGGATGTCGGAATGTTTGTAGTACGGCTGGTTGATATTGGCCTACGCCTATACGACAAATATTTTGGCAATGGTGGCTGAGGTTAATTTAGCATACCCCCCTTTTAATCCACTTACATATAGGTGGCTATTATGCTTTCCACAGCACTATCCTTGATAAGAAAATACAACACGCTAACACAATCACAGCTGTCAGCTGAGTTAGGGCTATCCAACTCTTATCTCTCTGAGATAGAGGCTGGCAAAAAACAGCCATCGATAGAAATCCTCATGAAATACAGCGAGTATTTCGAGATTCCTCTGTCATCAATAATATTCTTCTCTGAGCACGTCGATGATAAAAAAGTCACTGAAAAGGTTAGACTTGGGTTTGCCTCCTCGATTTTAACGATACTGGAATGGAATCTTAAAAGAAATGAGTCAAAGAAGAAGAAGGTCTCTGCATAAAAAAAGATTCCACTTAAACCAGTGCGCCCTTTATAAGCTTACTTCCAAGAAAAAACTAAGTGCAATTCTTAGAGTATCCTTGGCGAACATAAAAAGCCTGTGCGATAACGACCGAAATTATCACTTAGTCGAGATAGAAGAAGAATTTAACGAGTTGACGGGAAAAAGGAAAAAAGCTAGACAAGCTAGTGTCCCCAACTTTTTTCTTAAAAAGGTTCATTCCCGGGTACATACTCTTCTGTCCGGGATTCAGACCCCTGGTTATGCTCATGGCTCGATCGTTGCGAGGTCTTACGTAACGAATGCGTTAGCGCATGTTGAGTCCTGGGAATTTTTAACGATGGATGTACAAGATTTTTTTCGCTCGGTAAAGAGAGAATTTGTATACTATTTCTTCAAAGACGCTATGCTTTGCTCCCCCGACGTCGCAGGTATTTTGAGCAACCTTCTTACTTATAAAGGTGCATTAGCAGTTGGGAGCCCAGTAAGCTCACTTTTGTCCATGTGGTCATGCAAAGACATGTTTGATCGTCTGGACTCCTTGGCCATTAAAAATGGCTTAAGATTTTCGACATTTGTAGATGACTTGACTTTCTCAGGTTTAAAAATACCCGCATCGTTTCATGAAGAGATAGAAAGCACCTGTAGGCGTTATGGATTGAGCATACGGAAAGATAAAACGAAATTTTACAGAAATGGAATGCCAGCTCTGATAACCGGAGTAATAGTAGCTAACGGGGGAATTGAGGCTACTTACTCTCGCTTTAGAAGTATTCGTAAACTATCCACAATTTTGAGTGAGGAAGGGGCTCATGCGATAGTAAACGGAAAATATGCGAAACGCTCTCTCCGAGGAGGGCTGCTTGAGGCTCGGCGAATCGGACGTATCAGTGATAGTCGATTACAGCCAAGCGGTGGTTGATCTGGTGCTCGTAGCGCAATGCTACTCGGGCATACTGCCGAAAACTTTGAGGTCAGAATTTATCTTCTGCTAAACTATGTTCGATCCACTATTTCCCACGGAGCACCTCATAGGTACTACGTGGGAAGACTCACTACCGGAAATGTAATCGGCGGCCTTCAGTCTCCTGAAAATTGTCGTCTTCCAGCAAAGAGCACAATGAAAGTTCTCGTATGTATGCTTCCTCAAAGCTATTTTCCAGTTCCCCTTCTTTTTCGTATCCGCCTTTTTCCTGCCAGATTATAGGGTGGTACAAGAAAAGGACTTTCATGAAAAATGCGAACGGAGAAAGAACTCTGTTAACAGGCCACCTGTTCTCAGCTCTAAATCCAATATGAAAATGTGCGGCCGGGTGGTACTTTGAGCAATACTGCTCTGTTGAAAGATCATATCTTATAATTGGAATATCGAACGTTAAATTCCCTTCACTGATTAACTGCTCAAATTCTTGTAACGTTATATCACCGCTAGCTAGCATGCTATCTGCGGTTTGCCGATCATCCTGATATTCAATAAAAGAATAGGGATTTGGGTAGTAAGCCAAACGGACATCTTTCCGTTCGACAGTTTCTGTAAATTGGAAAAATGAATGGTCCTTGAGCATCAGATTAAAATCTTGGTTTTTCGCACCAACATCATAGACTTGGCTATAACTATTGGATTGTCTTGCGGCTTTTTTAAAATCTGACGAAGCCTTCAATGAGCTTATCGGACCGCACTGCAACGCGATACCCGTCTCATACGCAAAATCTACAGTTTTCCTGACACTCCTATCGAAGATTGCGCTCATTATTCTCCCTTCCCAAACGCCAGGTTCAACTCTAACTGAATTTCCTCCTCAGAGAAGCCCTGATCGCGAAGTTCACCTACCATTTGGTGCAGCTTGTATATTTCCGAGCTTTTACTGTCTAGATCGCGCTGGATTGTTTCAATTTCTTCAATGTTTGGGACCTCAAATATCAGGCTTGGAGCATTTAATAAACTTTCCTCAATTTCACGGAAGAAATAGTTAGCTTTATCACCCCAACCGCTAACTCGCAACCATGCTTTGGTTCTGGTAAATGCGGTGAATAATTTATTTCTTCCACTTCTGTGATTTTTGTATTGGTATATCGCATCAATACCGGCTGCGAAAACAAGTGATGCCTCATTACCCTTTGCTCTATGCACCGTGGATAAGGTCACCATGTCGTCTAGAGTAAATGGAGGCGCCGCCGAAATTGAAGTCAGAAGATTATTAGATCTTATTCCATGCTGCGCTAGTGTGCGGGAAATTTTTGAAAAATATGTCCTCGCGTTCAAATCATCTAGCGAAATAACAAGGATATCGTGAGGTTTCAATCCCTCGGCCAACGCAGCAGAAATTCCGTCTGTAATCCAAGAGCATTCTTCGTCAATTGATGCTGCACCATACAACTTAACTAGATCACTCTTGCTTTGTTGCTGGTAAATTGAAAGCGGACTATTTTCGCGGCTGCGGGTAATTTTAGCTTGAGTACCAGCGACTAACTCCCCTGATTCAACAGTATACCCGACGTCTTCCCAATGCTCTTGATTCTCAAGCATTTGCACGGGCTTATCGGCATAAAGACCAAAACCTACCGCGTGAGCGGTCACGAGCACTTCTAAAGGATTTCGATAGCACTTATAGAGCACTAGGTCATTGCTCTGACCATAACTCAAATTCGCTTTGAATTTGCGAAGATCGACTTTTGGATTTCCGTCACTATCACTACCAAAAAGTTCTTCGGGTGTACGTTGATATACGTTAAATATTGACTGTAAGTCGTCATAGGCCCAGACAATATTTTTATCACTTCCAAGCTCCCCCTTCGCAAGCTGGTAACACACTTTGAAAAAATCGTTGGGGAGATCCTGTGCTTCATCAATCAGAATGTAATCATACTTTTGTTTCAATGTTCGCTCTTCAAGCTTTGCGCAAATGAAGCTGAAGGGGTCGTTAGGGTTGTTGCTCTTTGCCACCTGAAATGCGATTGGGGACAAAGAGTTTTCAATGCACGCATTGTAGTAGACGCCATCAATTTTTCGCCCTCCCCAAGCATGTAGAATGTCTATTTTTTCCCAGTTAGGCTCATCTCCAGCGAAGTGTCTATAGAATCTAGAAACGGACTCTTTTATCAACTCATACAAGCTTTTCGTATAAAATGTAAAAAGTATTTTTTTATCAGGATGCTGCAAATGAATGTGTGCAGCCTTCATTGCCAAGACGACTGTTTTTCCTGAGCCAGCTAAACCTCGAATTCGTTGAGGACCATTGATCAAACTAATAGCTATTTTTCTCTGGTCGATATCGAAGTTAGATACTTCTTTCTCTAATTCAATGAGAATATTAAGTTTTGTGGAGGGATCATCTGAGATTTTGATTCGTCGGGAAGGTTTTGAGAGAGCTTTAGAACCCTCAATAATAGCTCTAGCCTCGTCAAAGATTTCATCACCAAGTGGCGACTCGTCATGGGAAAACTCATCCAGATATGTTTGAATCCCATTAATAGAGGTTATCGTTTCATTTTCTAGATCATCGCCGTCCAATTGTTCGGTGCAAAAAATAGCACTTTCAAATTGAACGTGTAATTCTTTTTTATTTTTTCTTAGTAGTTTGCTTTTACGGATTGCGGAATCTATGAAACTAAAAACTTGACTGAGATTCTCGTCATCAACCTCTAAGTTTGATTTTACGGACGTCTGAAGCAATACCAGCCCGTGCACTCTCGATAAGATCAATATCTTTGACTTTATCGTTTCGTGCTCATAGTCCTTGAAGACAGGGAAGCCGTAATAAACTACCGCATCATCCAACTTTAATTCATTTGAGTTGGCAGTCAGATATGTAAGTATCTCATTATCTAGACCATGAGGCGGAACTTCCGTAGCAATAATCTTTTCCAATTGATCATCCTTAATTTAGGGCTTGCCCACTGACATACTTTCTTGTTCGTCGCTTCACAGATATCAAAGTATTTTGAAGAAATTCGGTACTCCTGTAAACGCATGGCGAACCTGATTTTGCTAGAAAATATGGCTCGTGCTCCCCTGGCGCGAACGAGCACAGCTAGCGTTCAACGCATCTTAAGGTTCCGCCGATGCTCCTGAGTCGCGGCAGCGGCGGTAAGCCTCGCGGAGCAAGACTGCCTATTGAGCCCGCGGCGAACAAGGGAGATGCTGGGGGAACAAGCGAAGCTTGTGGGCCCACAACACACATCTTGCCGTCAAATCCTACGCAACTTTATGCGACTACACTTAAATCGCCAATTAAAGAATGCCCAATCGCATTGATTCGCATAAAATCGCGTTGGATCGCATAAAACAGGCGTCCGTTCTTAGAGCTGACTGGGGAAACCGAAGCCTGGCGCGCAGGCAGAGCCGATCCAACTTTGACAAGAATAGCCGGTGCCCAAGCGTTCTCTCGCGGGGGGATACCTTCATCTAATAACGGCGACTTGAAGAAGATGCGAGAGGGAGCGTTTGCCAGCTGGCGTGGGACGGATGCCTAACGATGAAGGGTAATGCCCAAAGCATTAATGTAGTTATATTTAATTGAATTTTCTTTTGTAATTGAAATAAAGATTAACTCTCGGGGAGTTTAGCATTCCATGAAGCAGCCAATGTTCTTCTACAAATTTGTCAGTTCTGATCGATTAGATATATTGACGGGTGGCATGATTCGATTCACACCCGTAACGGATCTTAATGACCCATTTGAGTTGAACCCAACAATAACCCCTATCGCAAGCAAGTATTTTGAGTTACTGCAAGACATTTCGGAAGGAAAATGTGAAAGCTTGTCTTTTGACGAGTCTGATTATGAGTACTCAAGTGAAAGACATTATCAGGTAGACCAGATGAGAAAGGTGTTTGATAGTAAGATTGCTGAATATGGAGTTTTAAGCGTGTCATCAAACGACAAAATAAATCAGTTTTTAACAGTTTCCATGCCCGACAAAAGTGATCCGCGTACAAATTTACTCATGTGGTCACACTATGGTGATTCGCACAAAGGCCTTGTAATTGAATTTGAAGCGGGTTTTGTCGAAGGTATAGACATGAAACTGGTGGAATATAGAGATGAGCGTGAAATCTTAACATTTGAAGATATTGAAGACGATAATTTTGATTCAATCTTGTTAAGGAAGTCCGTAGAGTGGAGTTATGAACAAGAATATCGTGCTATTTTGCCCTTAGCAAAAGCAGACAGTGTTAATGGCGGGGTGCATCTCTTTAAAATTATAAAGAGTAAAGTTCGTAGTATAACTTTTGGCTCAAAAATGCCAAACGATAAAAAACTCGATATAATAAAAACTCTGAAGTCCGATGCCGACTATAAGCATATTGCTTACAATCATGCTCGATTACACGATGACGGGTATTTTCTTGATTTTTATTATGATGATGGCGCTGTAACGAACAATCCCCCGTACGGAATGCAGAGAATTTTTACACAGAAAAAACTATGATGTGTTACGACGCAGTTTAGATGGTCCGAGTACCCAAGTCCGTGTAGACCTTGACTCTAAAGAAGGTAGAAGATCGGGGAGAGAAAAATGTTCATGAAAATGGGCAGTTCTTTTCTGGCTCAAGAGCATTACGCGGCTGGAATAGAGAGAGTTCTACATATGGAGCTTGGTGAAACGCATCAGGTGATAAAAACACTGATGCGGTGGACGAACGCGAATGAGAGGACAGTTAAGAATTGGAGGAACGGAAGCAATGGCCCGCGAGGCGAGCATTTGGTGGTACTAGTCAAGCACTCAGGCCTTGCCCTGGCGGCGTTTCTTGGCATGGCAGGGAGACCGCTTGCGCTGACCGCGTCAGAACTCCCGTTGCTCAAGCAGAAGCTTCAGAAGGCAATAGACGGGGGTGATTCGTGTCTAACGCTTAGGGATTGATAGATAGCAGCCAATTTATGCCATAGCAGACAGCGTGTCGCAGGCATGTATTCAGTTACTAATGCCCAGTGTTGGCCACAACAATATTGATGCGCCTCACGCACAGTGGTAACAGTCGCATCCCATGCCGGTATCGGATTTGAGTCGGAAGCTGCCCTCTCCGAATGACTGCTTTGCCGATCGCCGCCCATCAGAGCTCACGCCGGCGATATGGGGGGCGTTACGGTCTGATGTGCCGGGCACATGAGGGGATCCAGTGAGCTCATGACGAGCTCACTGGGGCCTTAGGGTGCAGGACGAGGGGCAACCTTAACGGCGCTGCTTAGTTTTTGAGCTTCGAAGATTTTTGCGTAGCCCGATTGTAGGCAGTCGTATTGGTACATTGTTCTGAGCAGCCAAAGTTTCTGCCAAAGAGCGTCGTCCATTACGTGCTCTGTAACGTTCAATTTGAGCAGGGCTGCTTCACGCATATCTATGACGGATCCGTGGGAGTGGTAGTGCCCCCTGGTCGCCATTTTCGATATCGTTTCATTTATATCTTCCGGCCCCAGATGCGACATCATTCCTCGCGATAGAAGCTCGCGCGCAAGTTTTTCTGTTTGACCGCGAGTAGTGGAGGCGAGCTGGTACTCAATCGGGTTGAACGAGCCCGGAGGCGCATTGAGAATGAAATCTACAGGAACCCCGTTGTAGAACGGATCAATTGGGCCCAATTCCGATTCAACACCCATCATGATTGTCGAACCGCACATGGCGATTACCGTGCCATTGCTTTTTGCTCGTCTGGGAACGATAACCCGCAGGTTTGGAGCCGCCTGCTGAAGCAGGGAGCAGATTTTCTCAGTCGGATCGGTATAGCCGCCGTTGGTCTCAAGCAGTAAGTCGATTGGCTTTCCGAGGGAGCCTCGCAGTAACTCTGCGAAAAGCACATCGTCGCCCATATCGATTTGCGCGCCTGATTGCTCGCATTCGGTGAAATAGACGATGAGATCGCGACCGGTATCTTCCTGAATGTCAGCGATAAGCTGTTGACGAAGATACCGATCTTTATGCGTGACCCAAAATAGCGGCGACTGCGGGGGAAGCGTCTTAGATCGCGGAAAGCAGTCCGGCATGGCGTCGAACTTCCTGTTCATCTTGAGTAGTGTGATTTTCACCAAGGGCGAAAATGGTCTGTCCGGCGTTCATCCGCTCACTAGCGCGACGAATAGCCTCGTAGGGGTCACGGCTGGCTGGCGAGGTAACCTCGTCTTTTACAAGGGCCTGGTCTGTTCGGGTTCCGAACAAATTTCGCGCCTGAACCATCGCGCTTGATTCACTAAAAAATACGCTGGTCATAAGCTGCTCCTTTCAGAAGATCAGCGGTGCACGTAACCAATGCAAGTTATCCACAGGATACGCACATTGCTTACACAAAGTGGCTCGCGATTATCGCCACGTCAAGCCCGCTGTCAAATTATTAATTCGTAGAAAATCGCGTTAGGACGGAAACGCTGAGAAAGCCTGAAGGTTCATTCGACGGATGGTCGTATGGGGCATTCGGCAACGCGAATCATCGTTTTCGATTTAGTACCGCTTTTCGATCATCATTAAGCTGTTCATATATACAGTAGTCTGGTTTTTACAAGCTTGTCGAGTTCGATTTGATGAAGCGTTGGATCAGCCGAACAGCGAACCCGGGTTGAGGCTAGCGTCGGTGCTGGGGATTAGGGCAGATTTAGGGAAAAACGTAGGCCGCCGGAGACCGTTATGGGCTTGTTCATATAACCAGCGCGCTTGATTTTATTGGCCTCTACGGAGTGCGCATCGTCAGAAAGAAAGCGATTCCCTATCCACGCCTTAGCTCAAAAATATATCCAACGGTTGCATCGATCGGTTGAGTCCACAGCCGTTTTCTGAGCCTCGTTTAGCGGTTGAACTGCCAGGGTTTACCTAGGCGATGAGTGAGTGCTTGTACGGTCAGCAAATAGTAATAGCGCGTCGATTCAGTACGCTGATTTAGGTGGCGATTTAAAAACCACGCAAGGTGTTTTCTCTGCCAAGTCCATGGATTGTCGCGTTGCCAGCGCTCAGCGATTGCTGTTTGGATAGCCTTTGCCTGACGAAGGTGGCGTTCGCGTGTGGTATGCGACCCGCTCAAGACTCCTGAAAGGAACAACTCCATATCGAATGCCGTGCTCATGCTCGACCACCAATGTAAGCCGAGACCACGCCGATACGGCGGTGTCCTAGCTCATAGCTGATTTGCAGTCGGGCATCCTGATCTAGGCGTCGGTCGAGTTGATAGCAATGGCCACCGTTGATGGGCGCAGGATGCTGCGTGATTTGCTCATAGCGTTCGCACGCAAAAGATGCCCGCAATTCGTGGAAGCCTTTGAGGTGGTGCGTATGGAGGATATCCCGTGCGAGGCGGACTATCCCCCGTTGGAAATCTAGGTAGCTTTCATCCGGTGCAAGCAGGTTGCGGCTACCGTCGGGCGAGGCCTGATGGGCGAATGCCAGGGCATTGCGGATGTGATCGTTCACCGTGATCCATCGAGGTGCCGACGCACCTTCGCGGCCCCCTTTGGTGCCATCCTGGATGTTCATCTTGCCGTAGTGTTCTGCCTCACGTTTTAAACGCGGTAGGTCCGCCAATATGGCCTCGCGTAAGCGCATGCCGGTGGCTCGCGCCAGCTGAGCGATGGCCGCCGCGCGCGGCATTTGGTGTTCGCAGAGCACGTCGACGATCCGCTTCACCTGTTCGCGGTCTTGGCCTTGCGGAACCGAGCAGCGAACACTGGTGCGCCGCATTCCCAACGCCTTGCTCGGACTCGGCACTTTCACATATTGATCACCGCGAAGCGCGGCCATGGTCCGATTCACACTGGACAACCGGTTTTGCGCAGTGGCGATGGCCAGCTCACCTTGTTCAACTTGTTGGCGCAGATGTCCGGCGTAGTCCAACAAGGTCCGCCGATCAATCTGCCGCGCATCGTTAAACCCCGGCCCATTCTCCGAGCGGCACCAACGTACAAATGCCTGCCAGCGATCACTGTGCGCCTTGACCGTGCCGTAATGCCCGCCGCCAAATAGATCTTTCAGCGCCTGCGGCCCGGCATAACTCAGTTGCCGGCCATAGCCAAAATTGCGCCCATCCCGTCTACCGACCAATGCCATGATCGAACTCCTCTCGAAGCCAAAACTTTAAAACCTTCCCCACGTCATCCCGCCAGGAATGTTGAGTGTTATCAGGGATCAAGGCCCCTGCGGCCTGTGAGGGTTGTCCACTAACGCGGGACTGACGGCTCCTTACGACCGGGAGTTTGGGCATCTCATGATCTGGCCTCCTGAACACTTCCGAAGAAGTGGGCGGGTGGAGGCTGCACTGGCTGACGAGACCAATGCCGTGAGAACCTGAGTCGGGTGAAGGCAGTGAGGCGATGACCGGGGCATGCCTGACTGTCAGTCAGGTGCAGTCCATTCCCTGGGCTGCGGCACCACCATCTGCATCGCTGTTGCTAGTGACTTCGGTGTTTGTCACGCCGATTGTCACGAGGGGAAATGCCGCAATGCCTTGTACGAGGTGGGCTGCAGCAGTGGTAGGAGCGCCCGTCTCTTTCCGGGAGAAAGAGACGGGCGCAGGTTGGCTCAATGAAATGGCCAAGCGGATAGGTTGCTGCAGGGCAGCTATGAAAGGGGGAAGTTGCCGCAGTGGGCACATTGGTAAAAGTAGGCATCCATCACATCGCTGTGACCGTGCGAGCCGCCGGACGCTAATCGCACTTTGGGAGAACCACCACGGTGTGGCGTAGCCTTAAAGGTTCTGGCTACCTGGGTTGCTGTCAAAGACAGCGCTTTGCCCGATCTTTTCTACGCCTGTGGATAATTCGGGTCAAGGCTCGAATTTTCGGGAATTCTGCGGCTGTGGATGAAATTATCCACCGGTGGAAATCTATGGTTTTCCACAGACAATTTGCGTGGGCTTTAGATTTTTTAAATGAGGTCCATCCAAGCAGGGCGGCTTTGCAGCCCCGCTTGGATGGACCCGCGTGGAGGGGCGGACAACGGTGATCTCACAGGCTTACCCACGTTTGGATGCGCCACGGCTATTTTGTAGGGCTGTGATGTTGTCGCCGACTGGGTGAGCGAATTCGTGGGGCGTCACATGCCCATGGCGGTTGGCGTCGATGTAGTTGCTCCACCACGCCATGATTAGCCTACGCTGTTCGAGGAATTCAGCCTTGTGGATATACGCGGCGCGCACACGGTTGCGTTCCTTGTGGCTCATTTGTCTTTCGATGGCTGCGTCGGTCCATAACCCGGACTCCAGGAGGGCGCTACAGGCCATGGTCCTGAAGCCGTGGCCGCATACGTCCTTGCTGGTGTCATAGCCGACGTTACGGAGCATGGTGTTCACCGTGTTCTCGGACATGGGCTTCCAGTACTTGTGGTCTCCCGGTAGCACTAACTCTGAAAAACGACTGAGGCTTCGCAGGCGCTCCAGTATTTCGATGACCTGCGGCGATAGCGGAACCATTTGAATGTCGCCGTTCATCTTGGTCCCGCGCGTGGAGTTACGTACCCCTTCAATCGGTGCGCGTGTATCGGGGATTTCCCACATGGCGCGTTGGAGGTCGAACTCACTCCATCGCGCGAAGCGTAGTTCGCTGGAGCGGACGAATACATGCAACGTCAACAGGACGGCAAGGCGCGTCAGCTCGCGACCGTTGTAGTTGTCGATGCGTTGTAGCAGTTCGGGTAGGCGGTTGAGGGATAGGGCGGGGCGATGGACTGTGCGCGGCGCGTGAATCGAGCCTGCCAGATCCAGTGCAGGATTCATGGTGATCTGCCGAGCCCTTTTGGCCCCGCGCATGATGGTGGATAAGTAGTTCTGTACCCGTAACGCCACATCCATGGTGCCGCGTTCCTTGATGCGCTGGGTGATCTCTAGCAGGTCATGGGTATCGAGTTCAGCGATGGGTCGTTGGCCGATCAGCGGGAAGACGTGGGTACGCAGTCGGCTCATCACGGTTTTTGCGTGTCCTTCGGTCCAGCGGCGAGACATATCGGCGTGCCACTCCAGGGCAACGGTTTCGAAAAGCAGTGCCGCCCGCTGGGCTACGATCTTGGCCTTCTTCTTTTCTTCCATTGGGTCGAGGTTGTCGAGCAGCAACGCCTTGGCTTCGTCTCGCTTACGTCGTGCGACGGAAAGGGTAACGATGGGGTAATTGCCGATGATGAGCGTACCTTCCTTGCCGTTGGGCTTGGTGTACTTCAAGCGCCAGGTCTTCACGCCATTGGGTTTGACGAAAAGGTACATGCCTCCGCCGTCGAACAGTTTGTAGGCGCGTTCGCGGGTTTTGGCGGTGCGGCATTGCAGGTCGCTGAGGGGGATCGCAAGACGTGGCATAGGGGTACGCTTTCCTGACCGGGAAATCGCAGTACCCCTAACATACCCTTGGGGAAGGGGGATTTTGTTGGTTCCCGACAGAGGGTCCTGGAACGAAAAAACCCGCCAAAGGGCGGGTTTTCGGGGCTTCCAGAGCATTCGGTGGAATGCAATGGAGCCTAATGTGGTGCCGGCACCAAGAGTCGAACTCGGGACCTACTGATTACAAGTCAGTTGCTCTACCAACTGAGCTATACCGGCGTTATGGGCGACGAGTATACCCGGATGTTTGAGCTTGTAAACCCCTGATAACAGACTATTTTTCGAAGTCTTTCAGCAGGCGTTCGACGGGCTTGCAGGTTGGCGTAAAAACCTTAATTCAAACACGGTGCCTTGAGCGTCGCTGCGCACCTCTACGTCGCCGCCATGCAGCTGCATAATCGAGCGCACGATGGCTAAACCCAGCCCGCCCGAATCACCCGGTGCTGCCCGTGAGGGATCAACCCGGTAGAAACGGTCGAACAGTTTATCCAGGTGTTGCGGGTCAATCGGGGGGCCGATGTTATGCACGCCCACCCACTGATGATGGGGATCGCTGCGGCTGATTAATTGCACGTTTGAACCCGCTTCGGCATGGCGCACGGCATTGGCCATCAGATTGCTCAGCGCCCGTTGTAGCAGGTGCAGGTCGGCCGTCAGCGATCCATGCAGTTGGTTGCCCAGGCGTAGCTGACGGTCTTCGGCCAAGGCTTCGAAGTAGTCGCACAGTTCGTCGCCCATCTCACGCAGGTTCAGTGATTGCAGGTTCAGCGGGCGTTGGCCGTGTTCGGCCCGGGCCAAAAACATCAGGTTTTCAGCCATGCGATTCAGGCGTTCGTATTCTTCGATGTTCGACGCCAATACGTCCTGATACTCGGCCGGGCTGCGCGACTGGTTCAGCGCCAGGCTGTTGCTGCCCAGCAAGTTGTGCAGCGGTGTACGGATTTCATGGGCCAGGTCGGCCGAGAACTGCGACAGTCGCTCAAAGCTGCCTTCAAGGCGCATGAGCATGGCGTTGAGCGCCTGGAGCGGTTCTTTGAGTTCAGTGGGCACGTTATCCACAGGCATGCGCTGGTCGAGGCTGCGCGGGTTGATGCCGCGCATGGCCTGCGTCAGCTCGCGCAACGGTCGCAGCCCGCGACGTAATAACAACCAGCCCAGCCCCCACGCCAGCAACCCGCCCAGGATCACCGCTGCGTATAAACGCAGGCGATAGCTGGCGAGAATGTGTTCGCGCTCATCCAGGCGTTTGCCCACGGTGATGCTCAAGCTTTCGCCCGCCGGGCCTTGTGCCATACCGGCGAGCAAGGCCAGCGAGTCGAGGGTCTGGATGTCGTCCCGCGCAGGCGCCCGGTCCAGAGTAATGGGCTGCACTTGCGGCAGCACCTGCCGGTGCGGGTTGATGGCGATGACCTGACTGGCGTCCTGACGTTTGACCACCAGCACGCTGTCCTGATTGCCCAGCATGTTCTGATACAGGCGCGGGCGCGCTTGCAGGGCCGTGAGGCTGTCGCTGTCATGCAACAACGCACGCATCTGCTCCAGGCGCCCGAGCAGGGCCTGATCGTCGCGAAACGCCAGCTCCGCGGCCAGCGAGCGGTACAGAAATACCCCGATCACACTCAGGACCAGCGCGCAGGTCAGCGCAATCGCCAGTGCCAGACGCCAGGCAATGGATTTACTCATCCGCGGCTTCGAGTTGATAACCCACGCCGCGCACGGTGTGGATAAGTTTTGGCATGTACGGGTCGTCGACTTTGGAGCGCAGGCGGCGCACAGCGACTTCGACCATGTTGGTGTCGCTGTCGAAATTGAGGTTCCACACCTGCGAGGCGATCAAGGTGCGCGACAGCACTTCGCCCTGACGGCTGGCGAGCAACTGCAACAGGGCGAATTCTTTATTGGTCAGGCTGATGCGCTGACCGCCCCGGCTGACACGGCGGCGCAGTACGTCGATTTCTAGGTCGGCGATGCTGTAAGACTCGGCTTCACGCATCGGGCCACGGCGCAACAAGGTGCGCACGCGGGCCAGCAGTTCGGCGAAGGCGAAGGGTTTGAGCAAGTAATCGTCAGCACCCAGTTCAAGCCCGCGCACGCGGTCTTCGATGGCATCTTTGGCGGTCAGAAACAGCACCGGGGTCGCACCGCGCTGGCGAATCAATTGCAGCAATTGCCAGCCGTTAAGCCCCGGCAGCATCACGTCGAGGATGATCAGGTCGTAGTCTTGCTGCTCAATAAAATAACGCCCGTCCAGACCATTCAGCGCGACATCCACCGCAAAGCCTGACTCTTTGAGGCCCTTGGCCAAAAAATCGGCGGTCTTGGCTTCGTCTTCCACCACTAACAAACGCATCGCACACCTCAATCATTCGTCTGCACAGGCTAGGCGCCTTCGCGGGCATTGCCTATTACAAACTTGTAATCCAACTGACGGGGTTCTGACGAGGTGCAGCCGTTAAGGTGGCCTCATTCGTTCAGGAGCTTGCCCATGATGCTGAAAACCTTGCTGTCAGGCGTTGCCATGACGCTCGCCGTCACGGCCCATGCCGCGCCCACACTGGTGCGCCATGCCGATCTTGATTTGAGCACGGCGCGGCAATTGGCCGATGACACGTTGCAGCACTGCACCGGCGCGTTAAGCGTGCTCGATCGCGGTGGCAATACGTTGGTGGCCCTGCGCCCGGAAACCGTGGGGCCACATAACTTATTGGCCAGTCAGCGCAAAGCCTATACCGCGCTGTCGACCAAAACCCCGACCCGATTGTTTGCCGAACGGGCACGCAATAACCCTGAAGCGGCCAACCTCAATTCCATCCCCGAACTGTTGCTGTTGGGCGGTGGTGTGCCGCTGTTTGCAGGCAGCGAGTTGGTGGGCGCATTGGGCGTGGCCGGGGCTGGCGGGGCTGAGCAGGATGAAGCCTGTGCAGTGCAGGCCGCGCAAGCATTGGGCCTGACTATTACGCGTTAATTGTGATGACTTGGAGGATGAACGATGAAAACTTTACGCATGACCCTGGCCGCTGTGGGCCTTAGCGCTGTGTCCAGCCTGGCGCTGGCGGCGGCTAACCCCTTGAGCGTGCATGTGTTGAACCTTGAAAACGGCTTGCCGTCGCCGGGTGTCAACGTGACCCTGGAAAAACACGTCGCTCAAACGTGGCAGCCGCTGGCGCAGGGCGTGACCAACGAACAAGGGCGAATCAGTGAACTGTTCCCGGCCAAACAGGCCCTGGAGGCGGGCGAATACCGCGTGGTGTTTAAAACCGGCGAGTACTTCAAAAAGGTTGGCCGCGACACGTTCTTCCCGGAGATCCCGGTGATTTTTGAAGTGAAAAATGTCGAGCAGCATTACCACATCCCGCTGCTGCTCAGCCCCTACGGGTTCTCGACGTATCGGGGTTCGTAGGTTTCGCAGGTTGCTGCGCCAGTAGCATCAGGTTGCGCGGCGTCAGGTGGGTGTCGCAGAACTCACCCACTTGCACGTCATAGCCGTTTTCGCTCAGGTATAACGCCCGATCCAGCACCAGCCACAGCTCTAAGGGGCGTCTGAACAGGCCGCGTACCAGCTCCAGATTGCGCACCTGCGCCAGCCGTTGCCATCCCGCCGTCTCCAGCGCTGGCCAGTCTTCGGTGCCGGTTGTGGATAAGTTTTTCAGCGCCGCCAACGCCTCGCAATACAGCGCGAATGGCTTGTTCAGCCAGGTGCTGGGCAATGAGGGTGTGGATAAGTATTCATCACACTGCCGCACGTGGCGCTGCCACAGATCAAACCCCAAACGCCGCGCCATCGACTCGTCGCGTTGGCGGCGTACCCGTTCGCCTGCGGTCACGGTTTCGCTCATGGGCAAACTCAGATCGTCACGCGATAACCTCAAGCCCGAAGCACGAGCGGCTGTGGATAACGGCTGATAGTGCGTGGCGCTGATGCGGTTGTAGCAGCAGGGCGATAGGGCAAGTTGTCCACAGCCTGCGGCGCTGGCCAGTTGCAGCAAGCGCACATGCAAGTCGCCACAGGCATGCAGCGCAACCGGGGTCATGTCGGCCGTGAGCTGCGAAGCGGCCTGAGGCAACAGCACATCTTGCTGCACATGCCGGGCACTGAGGGCGTGGCGCTGGCTGAGTTGCTGTCCGGCCTCGATCAGCGCCGGGTCGTACTCCAGGCACGTCAGTTGTTGCGCCTCGTTGACTAAACGGCGTCCCAAATGGCCTTTGCCTGCGCACCAGTCCAGCCAGTGCGTGGGCGTGCGGGTGAAGGTCAGGCATTGGGCGAACGCTTCGATCTGTTGCCATTTGCGCCCCGGCACGTCGACCTGCAGGCGCGGGGGTGCGCTTGTAACGGGTCGCGTGGTCAAGGCACCCACGGTGCTTAAGGCGTGCGAGGTGGCTGCCCATTCAGGGAACGGCGCCGGGGCGGGCAGGTGGTGGGGGCGGTTGTGGCTGGCTTCGGCGTGTTGCAACGAACGCTGGCGCAACCACTGCGCCAGCTCGGGGTGATGCGCCTCCCACGGCATATTCAGCGCAGTGAAGGGCCGCGGGCGCCACAGGTGCTGGTGCTGGCTTAAAAAGGCATCCAGTGCCTGGAAGCGGGCGAGCAATGACTCGCCGCGCAACACGCCTGGCTCACCGTCCTTGGCAGGCATCGACGCGCAACCAGCGCTCCAGCAGTTTGAAGCCCTGAATCAGCACAAACGACATCACCAGGTAGATCATCCCGGCAATCAGGAACATGTCCACGGTTTGATACGTACGCGCAATGATGGTGCGCGTCATGCCGGTCAGCTCAAGCAAGGTCACGGTGCTCGCCAGCGAGCTGGCTTTGAGCATCAGGATCACTTCATTGCTGTAGGCCGGCAGACCGATGCGCGCAGCGCGTGGCATGACGATATGCACCAGGGTTTTGAAACGCGACATGCCCAGCGCGCGTGCGGCTTCGATCTCACCCGGCGGGATGGCCTGAATGGCACCGCGCAGGATCTCGGCAATGTAGGCCGCCGTGTGCAGGGTCATGGTGATGACCGCACACCAGAACGGGCTGCGCAGGTAGGGCCACAACACACTCTCGCGCACCGCTTCAAACTGTCCCAGGCCGTAATAGACCAAAAACAGTTGGATCAGCAGGGGCGTGCCACGGAAGAAAAAGATGTACGCGTACGGCAATGAGCGCACGTACCACAGCTTGGACGAGCGGGCGATGCCCAGCGGGATGGCCACGATCAAACCGGCAATCACCGACAGCGCGGTCAGCTCCAGCGTCAGGGTCGCGCCCTGAATCAGCTTGGGCAGCCACTTGAGGAAGAGTTCCCACACCATTACGTTCTCCTCACGAAGCCGCGCGCCGCGCGTTTTTCAAGCACGTGCATCGTGCCCATGGCCAATACGGTCAGGCCCAGGTACATCACGGCGGCCACCATGTAGAAGGTGAACGGGTGTTTGGCGAAGGTCACGGCGTTTTGTGCCTGACGCATGATTTCTTCCAGACCAATGACGGACACCAGCGCGGTGTCTTTCATCAGGATCATGAACAGATTGCCCAAGCCTGGCAGGGCGATGCGCCACATTTGCGGCAGCACCAGCTTGGTAAAAATACGCGGTTTGGACAGGCCCAAGGCCAGCCCCGCTTCGCGATGGCCTTTTGGGATGGCCAAAATGGCACCGCGAAACACCTCGGTGGCATAGGCGCCAAAGCACAGGCCCAGTGCGATCACCCCGGCCGCGAAGGCGCTGAGGGTCAGCTCGGGCATGCCAATGACTTCGCCAAGGGCGCGCACGGCATTCACGCTGCCGAAGTAAATCAGCAACACCCACAAAAGCTCCGGCACACCACGTACCAGCGTCGAATAAGCACCGCCCAGCCAGCGCACGGGCTTGTAGGGCGAGGTTTTGGCCAATGCACCGAGCAGCCCGAGCACAAGGCCCAGACACAGCGCAGTGAGTGCCAGTTTGACGGTCATCAGCGCACCGGCGGCAAGCGCGGGGCCGAATCCGTATAAGTCGATAGTCATGGGTTAGGCAGGCTTTGCTAGGGACCGGCGGCGCCCGAAAGCGCGCCGGTCAGGCAGGTCAGTAGATGCTGAACGGGAAGTACTTGTCGTTGATCTTTTTGTACGTGCCGTCTTCAACGATCTGCTTGAGGGCCAGGTTCAGCTTGGCGCGCAGTTCGTTGTCGCCTTTACGCAGCGCGATGCCGACCTTGTCATCTTCGTTGACCGGCTCACCCTTGAACTCGTAGGCCTGGCCCGCCGGGCTTTTGAGCCAGTCGAAGTTGGCGTACTTGTCAGCCAGCAACGCGTCTACACGGCCCGAGGTCAGGTCGAGGTAGGCGTTTTCCTGAGTGTCATACAACGAAATGGTGGCGTCAGAGCCCAGGTTGTCATCCAGCCAGGTCGCGGCCTGGGTCGAACGCTGGGTCCCCAGCGCCTTACCCTTCAAGGATTCAACATCGGTTTTGAAGTCGACTTTTTTAGGGGCGATGAACTGCTGCTTGTTGGAGTAGTACGGGTCGGTGAAGTCGACGGCCTGTTTGCGCTCGTCCGTGATCGACAGCGAAGACACGATGAAGTCGTACTTTTTGGCGTTCAGTGCCGGGATGATGCCATCCCAATCGGAGGTGACGATTTCACACTCGGCTTTCATCTTGGCGCACAAGGCCATCGCGATATCGGGGTCAAAACCGACCACTTCACCGCTGGCGTTTTTGTTATTGAACGGAGGGTAAGCCCCTTCAATGCCGACTTTGTACTTATCCACAGCCAGGGCGTTGGCGCTGAACACCAGCGTGGCGGCAGCGGCCAGAAGAAGCTTTTTATAGTTCTGCATGCGTGTTGCTCCGTTAGCGGTTGCTGGACATGAATTGTTTGCAGCGCGCTGAAACCGGGTTATCGAAAACCTGTTCAGGCGACCCTTGCTCTTCGATCAGGCCCTGGTGCAAAAACACCACTTCGCTGGACACCTGACGGGCAAAACCCATCTCGTGGGTGACCAACAGCATAGTGCGGCCTTCCTCGGCGAGTGCGCGGATCACACTTAGTACTTCCTGGACCATTTCCGGGTCAAGTGCCGATGTCGGTTCATCGAACAGAATCACTTTGGGTTGCATGGCCAGCGTGCGCGCAATGGCGGCACGTTGTTGCTGGCCGCCCGACAGCTCGGAGGGGTAGGCATGGCGTTTGTCAGCGATGCCGACCTTGGCCAACAGCGCTTCTGCCACCTCAATGGCCTCGGCTTTGCTTTGCCCCAGCACGCGGCGCGGCGCCTCGATGATGTTGTCGAGGATGCTCATGTGCGGCCACAGGTTAAAGTTTTGAAACACAAAACCCAATTCACTGCGCATGCGGTTGATCTGCTTGCCATCGGCAGCGATCAGCTCGCCATTTTTAGCCTTTTTCAGCTTGAGCTCTTCACCGGCCACCAGGATCTGGCCTTCGTGCGGGTTTTCTAGCAGGTTGATGCAGCGCAGCAGTGTCGACTTACCGGAGCCGGAAGAACCCAGGATCGAGATCACGTCGCCGTCGCGTGCGGTCAGCGAGATACCTTTGAGTACCTCAAGCTCGCCGTAGCGTTTGTGCAAATTGCGGATTTCAAGCGCGGGCGTGGCCAAAGCCATGTGCGGTCCTCATTGTGTTCGGGTGCGATCCTGCTATTGGGCGGCCGTCCTGGCGAAGGCCAAGCTAGCATAGGGTCGCAAGGGCAACCAACTGCCTCACTGGCACAAAAAAGCTTACGGGTGGCTGTGGGTCGCATTGCGACAGCAGACTGTCGCGTAGACAACAACCGACCCCGTGTTTCGCCGTTCGGCCAGACAGGTATCGCGTAAAAAAGGTCGCGATGGTGCCAGTTTTGGCCCCTCGTTGGAAGCACGAACCTACTAAAGGTCAAAGATGCGCACCGGTTTTGGGCCTGTGCGGCACAAATGAGTAATTTTGGTGCGTTTGGGCGGGTGTAACTGAGTGTTACGGTAACAAATTGATTGAAAGCCTTGCGCTAAAGCCATCACGATTTTTTTAGAACGGCGTTGCAGCCCGCGTAAAACGGCACTTTGTCACATTTTGGCGCACTTATTGCGTCAAGGATTCGAAACGCCTGTGTTGGTTACTTTTTACGAACGTCAACACAGGTGCTCGGAATGGCTTCAATAAAAGGTAGTCGCAATGAGCAATACGCAGTCTTCTAACCACTTGGAGCAAGGGCTCAAACCACGGCATGTGACCATGCTGTCGATTGCCGGCGTGATCGGCGCCGGTTTGTTTGTAGGCTCCGGCCACGCGATTGCACAAGCCGGTCCCGCCGTGCTGCTGGCCTACGCCGCCGCCGGTACGCTGGTGGTACTGGTGATGCGCATGCTGGCCGAAATGGCCGTTGCCTCGCCCGACACCGGTTCGTTTTCCACCTACGCCGACCGTGCCATCGGGCACTGGGCCGGGTTCACCATCGGCTGGTTGTACTGGTGGTTCTGGGTGTTGGTGATTCCACTGGAAGCCAACGCCGCTGCCACCATCCTGCATGCGTGGTTCCCGGACACCGCGATTTGGGTGTTTACCCTGGTCATCACCTTATTGCTGACCGCCACCAACCTGTTCAGCGTCAAGAACTACGGCGAGTTCGAGTTCTGGTTCGCGCTGGTCAAAGTGCTGGCGATCATTGGCTTCATTATTTTGGGTGTGTTGGCCATTTTCGGCTTCTTGCCCAACAGCCAGGTCAGCGGCGTGTCGCACCTGGTCGACACCGTGGGCTTTATGCCCAACGGCATGGGCGCCGTTCTGGCGGCCATGTTGACCACCATGTTCTCGTTCATGGGCACTGAAATCGTCACCATCGCGGCGGCCGAATCCAAAGACCCGAGCAAGCAAATCACCAAGGCCACCAACTCGGTGATCTGGCGCATTGGCCTGTTCTATCTGGTGTCGATCTTCCTCGTGGTGGCCCTGGTGCCCTGGAACGACCCCGGCCTGGCACAGTTCGGCTCCTACCAGACCGTGCTGGACCGCATGGGCATCCCGAATGCCAAGCTGATCGTCGACATCGTGGTGTTGATTGCCGTGACCAGTTGCCTGAACTCGGCGCTCTACACCTCCTCGCGCATGCTGTTCTCCCTGAGCAAGCGGGGCGATGCCCCGGCGGTGGCCAAACGCACCAACGCCAGCGGCACGCCTTACTGGGCGGTGATGATGTCCACCGGCGCAGCCTTCCTGGCGGTGTTCGCCAACTATGTCGCGCCTTCGGCGGTGTTTGAATTCTTGCTGGCCAGCTCCGGCGCCATTGCCCTGTTGGTGTACCTGGTGATTGCCGTGTCGCAACTGCGCATGCGTCAAAAACGGACCGTGCTGGGCGAGAAAATCGAATTCAAAATGTGGCTCTTCCCGGGCCTGACCTGGGCGGTGATCGTGTTCATCGTGGCGATTTTGACCCTCATGCTGTTTCAAGAAAGCCACCGGGTCGAGATCATGGCCACCGGCCTGCTGAGCATTTTTGTAGTCACGGCAGGCTTGCTGGTAGCCCGCCGTCGGCGCCTTGAAAGAATGGGGGCACCCGTACTCAACTGAAGCCAGGACGGCTTGAACGGCTGAGTACAACCCGGGCCGCCATCGTGTCGTGATGGCGGCCTTTTTTTGCGTTTGAAAACGGTGAGCCACTGACCGTTGATCACTATCTGCCTGCTTTTTCTCACTGCGTGGGAATCGTATTTCAGCTAATGAGAAACTGCGTGCACCATGCAGCCAAGAGCATGGGGCCAAAAATGAACGACAACACGCCAACGGATCGCCTGCTGCACATTCTGGTCACGCTGGGGCAAGCGGGCGAAGCCATCTCCGCCCGCGCCTTGTCCGAGCAACTGGGCCAGCCGCTGAGCAGCACCTATCGTCATCTCAAAACCCTGCTGCGCTGGGGCCTGGCTGAAGAAAACGGCCAAGGCCGCTATTTGCCGGGGCCTGCCTGTTTGCAACTGGCGAAAAAATTCGACCGCGAAGCCGTCCTGGTCACCTTGGCCAAGCCTGAACTCCGGCGCCTGGCCGAGTTGAGCCAGGAAAGCGTGGCGCTGATGGTGCCCAGTAACGGCCAGGCGATTTGCATTGAGCTGGTCGACAGCCCGCAGCCCTTGCGCTGCTGTTACCAAAAAGGCCTGGCCCAGCCGTTGTTGGTGGGCGCTTCGGCCAGAGTGTTACTGGCGCATATGGATCCAGCCCACAGCCTTGCTTTACTGCACAGCCAGGGCATCGAAGACGAACCCTGCGCCGATTACCTGCGCAGCTTTGTGGCGATCCGGGCGCAGGGTTACGCCGTGAGCGTGAGTGAAATCGACGATGGCATCTGGGGCGTCAGTGCCCCGCTGATCGACAGCCGCCAGCGCCTGCAAGGCGCCATCAGCCTCATGGCCCCGGCCTTTCGCGCACACCCGCGCAGCGAGCGCCTGATCCGTTGGACGCAGGACATAGCCCTGCGCCTGAGCGCCCGACTGGACTGACTGTAATGGGAGTTTTTGCATGACCGTTGTACCTGACATGACCCTGTGGACCGGGCGCATTGACGCCGCCGAAGGGCAAGGCGCGTTGCGCTGGCATCAATGGATCAAGCCGCTGGCGCCGGGCCTGCCCACGGGCGCGGCGTTGATTGGCCTGGCCTGTGACGAAGGAGTGAAACGCAATCAGGGCCGAACCGGCGCGCGCCAAGGGCCACCCGCCTTGCGCAAAGCGTTGGCCAATCTGGCCTGGCACGGCACGGCGCCGCTCTACGACGCAGGTGACGTGGCATGTGCGGGCAGCGACCTCGAAGGCGCACAGCACACCTACGCGGCGCTGGTCAGCCACCTGCTGGAACAAGGCCACCTGCCGCTGGGGCTGGGCGGGGGGCATGAAATCGCCTTCGCCAGTTTCAGCGGGCTGGCCGACCACCTGCGCTGTCACACCGCGCCGCCGCGTATCGGCATTCTCAATTTTGACGCGCACTTTGACTTGCGCCATAGCGAGCAAAGCAGCTCCGGCACGCCCTTTCGCCAGATTGCCGAGTATTGCCAGCGCGCGAACATGCCGTTCGCCTATTGCTGCCTCGGCGTCAGCCAACTGAACAACACCCAGGCCCTGTTCGACCAGGCCCAACGGCTGAACGTGCGTTACCGCCTCGACCGGCACATGAACAGCTGGGACATGCCTGCCCTGGAAGCCTTTTTGGATGACTTCCTGAGCGGCGTCGATCACCTGTACATGACCATTTGCCTGGACGTGCTACCTGCCAGTCAGGCGCCGGGCGTCAGCGCGCCGTCGGCGCACGGGGTCGATATGCAGATCGTCGAGCACCTGGTGCGCCGCGCCAAAGCCAGCGGCAAATTGCGCATGGCCGACATCGCCGAACTCAACCCGGCTCTGGACATCGACAACCGCACTGCTCGCATTGGCGCGCGCTTGCTCGCCAGCCTGATTGATTAAGTTTTTTGCTCATCCCTGAAACCGCTTGTTGAATCATAAAAAAAAGAGAAATTCGCCATGCTGACATTTCAACTGGATGCGTTGAGCACCCTCGCTCTCGCGTTGCTCTTGCTGGGCCTGGGCGCCCAACTGAAAAAACGCAGTTACTGGCTGCGCCAACTGTGCGTACCAGCCCCGGTGATTGGCGGCTTTGGTTTTGCCTTGCTGATCTGGTTGCTGCGTGATCGCCAACTGCTCGACCTGACCCTGGACACCAGCCTGCAAACGCCCTTGATGGTCGCGTTTTTCACCACCGTGGGGCTGGGCGGCAGCCTGGGCCTGCTGCGCAAAGGTGGCAAATTGCTGTTTATCTACCTGGGGGCGTGCTGGGGGCTGGCGCTGGTGCAAAACGTGGTGGGTGTGAGCGTGGCCAAAGTGCTGGGCATCGACCCGCTGCTGGGGATCATGGCCGGAGCGGTCTCGCTGGAAGGCGGTTTTGGTGCTGCGGCGGCCTTTGGACCGATTGCCGAAAACCTCGGTGCTGTGGGCGCGACCACCGCGGCACTGGCAGCGGCTACTTTCGGCATGGTGGCGGGCGGCTTGCTTGGCAGCCCGCTGGCGCGCTGGTTGATCGAGCGCAACACACTCACGGTCAAGGCAGAAGCGGTGGGCAACCTCAAAGCCTTCGAAGACGTGGTGCATACCCCGCCTGCTGCTCTGGATGCACCGACGCTGCTGCGCTTGCTGACCTGCATCGTGGTCATCATGGTGCTTGGCTTTTGGCTGGGTGCCAGCTTGCAACAACATTTAGGCATCGTGTTACCCAGCTATGTGGGCGCGATGTTCGTCGCGATCATCTTGCGCAACCTCAATGACCGCACCCAGGCCGTTGACATACCCGACCACGCCGTTAGCACTATCGGCGACGTCAGCCTGGGCATGTTCCTGACGATGGCCATGATGAGCCTCAAGTTTTGGGAGCTGGAAAAGCTCGGCATGCCACTGCTGGTGATATTGGTGGTGCAAGTGGTGATCATGCTGTTGCTGTGCGTCTTCGTGTTGTTTCGCCTGTTTGGCGGCAACTATGACGCTGCCGTGTTGTGCGCAGGCTTCATGGGGCACGGGCTGGGTGCAACCCCCAACGCCGTGGCCAACATGGGCGCGATCTGCGACCACTACAAAGTGTTCTCGTACAAAGCCTTCATCATCGTACCGCTGTGTGGCGCCGTGTTGATCGACATCGTGGCCATCCCGATGATCACCTGGTTTATCAACGCATTTAGCTAATGCCACAGTCGTCGAAAAACCATTCAACTCGGTGATTCAGGCATACCGCAGTCATCAGATTTACGAGCGCTGCGCACTCGATCGCAGCCTCGTGCCTCGTCAGCGGCTACACAAAAAACGCCAACATGTAGTCGCTGACGAGTAACACGAGGCTGCGATCGGCGGCAAAG